>JBEKLK010000206.1:0-6514 GCA_050010235.1 Rhizomicrobium sp. | reverse complement strand
CGTTATCCCGAAGCCGCGGCGAAACTCGATGAAGCGGCGCACGACGCCATGGCCGGGAGCGCCGATGTGCGCGCCGATCTGCTCGACCAGGCGGGCAATGCGTGGATGCTGGCGGGACAGGCGGAAAAGGCCGTCGCTTCGCTCTCCGGCGCTCTCGCCTTTGCGCCGAACGACGCCGATCTGCTTTTCGACCGCGCCCGCGCCAAGGCACTTGCGAAAGATTGGGCCGGCGCGGATGCGGATCTCTCCGCCATTCTTGCGCTCGATTCCAACCGGGCGGACGTGCTGGTGCTGCGCGCGAGCGCGCGCCACGCGGAAGGCCGCGGAACCGATGCGCGCGCCGATATCGCACGCGCGCTCGCCATCTATCCGGATTATCCTGAAGCGCTGGTCGAGCGGGGCGCGATGAAATTCGAGACGGGCGACAAACCCGGCGCCGCGGCCGACTGGCAGCAGGTCCTGCGCGACGCACCCGACAGCGACGCCGGAGCCGCCGCGCGCGCGCATCTGGCGGAGCTGGGGCAGGGGGCGCCGGCGAAACCCGGCGGACACTGAAAAAAGACGAGAGGCGTTTCGGATTCGATTGAATCGCGCCGGCCCCCCTTCCGTCCGCCTCGCGAAGTGCTCGGCGGCCACCTTCCCCCGCGAGGGGGGAAGGCTAAAAAGTTTTCGCGCGCTCTAATTTTTTTGACCTTCCCCCCTCGCGGGGGAAGGTGGCGCGCGGCGCCAGCCGCGTGACGGAAGGGGGGCCGCGCGAAGCTAGCCCGAAACTGCTCTAGGCCGCCGGTTCGTAATTTAGTTCAAGTAAAACCTCTGGATCGGCCTCGCTTGCGATATTGCGCATTGCGATCTGTTCAAATACCCGTGCATCCAACAACCGCCTCAACGCCCACACAGCGGCACCGCGAACAAGCGGTGACGGATCGGCCAGCAATCGCTCGGCTTCCTCCGCCAGCGACGCATCGCCGGAATTGCCGATGGCGATCAGGACATTGCGCACGAAACGGTCGCGGCCAATGCGCTTGATCGGCGAGCCTTTGAAGATCGCGCGGAACGACGCGTCGTCCAGCCGCGCCAGATCGGCGAGGCGGGGGTTCTGCAGCTCGGCACGCGCATGCAGCCGCGCCTCATGCGCCACGCTGGCGAATTTGTTCCACGGGCAGACGGCCAGGCAATCGTCGCAGCCATAGATGCGGTTGCCCATCGCGGCGCGGAATTCGCGGGGAATATGTCCCTTGTGCTCGATGGTGAGATAGGAAATGCACCGCCGCGCATCGATGCGATAAGGCGCCGTGAACGCCTGCGTCGGGCAGGCGTCGAGGCAGCGCCGGCATTCGCCGCAATGATCCTGTTCCGGCGCATCGGGTTCGAGCTCCAGATTCGTGAACACCGAGCCGATGAAAAGCCAGGACCCGAACTCGCGCGATACAAGATTGGTGTGCTTGCCCTGCCAGCCGAGGCCCGCTTCCTGGGCGAGAGGCTTTTCCATCACGGGTGCGGTATCGATGAACACCTTGACGTCCGCGCCGAAGCGCTCGGCGATGAAGCCCGCAAGACGCTTGAGCTTCGTCTTGAGCACGTCGTGGTAGTCGTCGCCCTGCGCATAGACGGAAATCGCGCCGTTGCTTGTGCGCGCAAGCTGTTCGCGGGGATCGCCGCCGGGTCCGTAATTCGCGCCCAGAACGACGACGGATTTCGCCTCCGCCCACAGGGCCGAAGGCGATGCGCGGCGCTCGGCATTCCGCGCCATCCAGTCCATGGTGCCGTGCCGGCCTTCGGCCAGAAACGTCGCGAGATGTTCGCCTGCGTCGTCCCTGCCGCCGGCGCGCGCGAACTTCACGACATCGAAGCCGCATTCCGTCGCAAAGGCGCGGATGGACCCTCGCGCGTCCGCCTCAGGCGTCGAGCTCGGCATAATGCGACACGGGCGGTTGGCCGGGCACGCGATCGGCCAGCAAGGTCCGGAAGGAGGGCCGCGACTTCATCTTCACATACCATTCGGCCGCGATGGGATAATCCGCCCACGGCACCTCGCCGAAATAATCCAGCGCCGAGATATGCGCGGCCACGGCCAGATCGCCCAGCGTGCAATCGCGGCAGGCGAGATAGCCGTTCTGTTCCCCCAACCGTCCCAGCGTCGTCAGCGCGAGCCCCAACGCCTCCCGTCCGTTGCGCACGATCTGCATGTCCGGCGCGCGCTGAACCGGTGTGCCGGTGAAACGCTGCGAGGCTTTTTCGAACACGATCTTCCGCGTCACCGCGTCCTGGAACGGCCCCATCGCCCAATCGAGCAGGCGCAGCGCCACGGCGCGCGCGGCGGCGTCTTCCGGCATCAGCGGGTTGTCGGGATAAGTTCCTTCGAGGTGATCGACGATCGCCCACAGCCCTTCGTAGCGCGCGCCGTCCAGATCGACGAAGACGGGCAGGTGCGCAAACAGATCCTCCGGCGCGGCGAGGTCGCAGGCCAGCCGTTTCTCGGCGATCAGCAGCCGCGCGAAGCGCGACGGCGGCGAAAGCAGGAGCTGGACGAGGCGACGCATGAGCGCAATCTAGAGAAGCCGCGCGCCCGCTCCTAGTGGCTCGTGGGCAAATCGTTCGTGTTCCGTACAAGCTTCGCCGAAAAGATTGCTCAACGTGATTGCTACACGACGGCAGTTGCGGCCTGTCTGACGACGCGCTCGGCGGGAAAGCGGGCGGTCAGCGTGGTTCCCTCGTTGGGGCGGCTGGTCACCGCCAGATCGCCGCCATGAAGCTGCATCAGCGATTTGCAGATGGGCAGGCCGAGACCCGTCCCCTGATGCTTGCGGGCGAGTTTGGAATCCACCTGCCCGAACGGGGAGAGCGCCACGGCGATCTCGGACTCGCTCATGCCGATGCCCGTGTCGCTGACGGAAATGCTCAAGCCCCGGCCGCAGTTTGCGCGGACCGTCACCTGGCCGCCGGCCGGCGTGAACTTCACGGCGTTCGACAGGAAGTTCAGCAGCAATTGCTTCACGGCGCGGCCGTCGGCCCGCAGCGGCGGAAGCCCGGCCGGCAATTCCGTTTGCAGACTCACGCCGCCCGCATCGGCCCGATTGCGCAGCAGCGTGAAGCATTCGTCGACCAGTTCGCGCACGCAGACTTCGGTTTCGCGCAGTTCGAGCTTTCCCGCCTCGAGCTTGGCGAGGTCCAGCACGTCGTTCACGAGCGCCAGCAGGTGCTCGCCGCTGCGATGGATGTCGCGCGAGTACTCCACATATTTGTCGGCGATGGGACCGAACATCCCGCAGCCGATCATCTCGGAGAAGCCGAGGATCGCATTGAGCGGCGTGCGCAGCTCGTGGCTCATATTGGCGAGGAATTCGGTCTTGGTGCGGTTGGCGAATTCCGCCGCATCCTTGCTGCGGACCAGTTCCGCTTCGATCGCCTTGCGCCGCGAAATATCGTTGAGCCATGACAGCGACGCCGCCTGTCCGTCCCAGTTGACCAGCGCCGCGTGGGCTTCGACCCAGACGGGCGATCCGTCGCGGCGCAGCAGCCGGATCTCGTAATTCGAAACCGTCTCCTCGCCCGCGAGCCGCGCCCTGATCCGGCTTGCAACGAGTCCGAGATCGTCGCTGTGGATCATGCTGTTGGCGTTCTTCGGCGCGACCGCCATGCATTCGCGCGCCGAGGCGTAGCCCACCAGCCGGGCAAACGAATTGTTCATGTAGAGGACTTCGGTCTCGGTGCGCACGATGATGCCTTGCGCCGAACCTTCGACGACGCGGCGCATCTGCGCCTCGGAGCGGCGGGCCGCCACCGCCTCGTCGCCCGCCAGCACGAACCGGATGTCGCCGTCGTCCTCCTGGCCGATGGTTGCGAACAGCTTCGACCAGCGGTCCGGGCCGCGCGCCCAACGCAGTTCGATCGTCACGGTGCGGCCGGGTCTCGCCGGCGCCTGCAGCCGCAAAAGTTCGAACACATCCAGGTCTTCGGGATGGATATGGCTCAGGATGGATTCGCCGATTTCCAGGGTCTGGATGAAACGCCGACCCAGTTCGTCGCCATCGGCATGCAGCACCGTACCGTCCCGATCCAGGACGATCGCCGCATATCCTGTCTGCGCTTGTGCGTCCTCGCGCATGTCCCTCGTCCCCACCGCGTCTGTCGCGCGGTCTGCCGACGAGTCCGCCGGCCATGCCAAACATAAGGGATGCGCGTTAAGTCGGTCTTACACATAGGGCGACGCGGTTGCTGCAATCCATGTAAGAATTCAGTCACCATGATTTGCGGGATTGCGGTGGCCCCCCTTCCGTCACGCGGCTGCCGCCGCGCGCCACCTTCCCCCGCAAGGGGGGAAGGTTAAAAGAGAGGACCGCGCGCAAATCTTTTTCTTAGCCTTCCCCCCTTGCGGGGGAAGGTGCTGAGCGGAGCGAAGCGGAAGGGGGCCGCGAGGTCGATCCGAATCCACTCTAATTTCGCACGCAGGCATCCAGGCTGTCGCGGGTGACTTCGCCCATCTTCGAGCCGATGGTTTCGGTCCGCCCGGCCACGTAAGGTCCCGGCGTGTCGGCATGCCACTTCTCCGGATCCGGCAGCACGGCGGCGAGGCGCGCCGCTTCGGCGGAGGTGAGCCGCGACGCGGGCTTGTGGAAATAAGCCTCCGACGCCGCCTCCGCGCCGAAATTGCCGTGGCCCCAATCGACGACATTCAGGTAGACGGTGAGGATGCGTTCCTTGGGCCAGAAGGCTTCGAGCAGGACGGTCAGATAGGCTTCCATGCCTTTTCGTATCCAGCTTCGCACCGGCAAGAGAAACAGGCTGCGCGCCGTTTGCTGACTGATGGTGCTTGCGCCGCGCAACTGCTTGCGAGGGTGGCGCTCGTGTTCGCGCACGGCATCATGGATGTCTTTCCAATCGAAACCATGATGCGAACAGAACCGCTGATCTTCGGAACTGATCACGGCCCGGCCCAGCGCGGGCGAAATGCCGTCGACGCCGCGCCAGGCGTAATGCGCGCCATGTCCGGTCACGAACGAGAACAGCATCTGCGGCGTGCCCGGCACGGGCACGAAGCGAAACAGGAGGATCAGTAGGATGGGAATGGGCACGAGGAACGCGAACGCCATCGCGAGCGTGCGCCGGAGCCACGGCCTGCGCGTGCCATCGCCGTGCCAGATCCAGTTTGCGAATGAGCGTGCAAAAGCCTGAAATCGTTCCATCGCGGCCAGTAGACGATCGACCATGGACTCAGGATAGCGACTGCGGACGCGTTCGTGAACTCACGCGTCAGCGCGGCTCGCCGGCGACGAACGCTGCAATCGCGTTGGCGACAAATTGCGCCTGCGGCGCGCCCATCACCATCGTCGAATGAGACGAATTGGGGATATGAACGGGCCCGACACCGCGCGTCGATTTGGCGGCGAGCGACGCCAGGAACGCGAGCTGGCGCAATTTCCACACTTTGACGCTGGCAACGGTCTCGCCCGTGTCGGGATCGCGCGGCAAGGTCGAGTCGAACACCAGAACCGGCGTGGTCCCGAAACTCTTGACGTCCATGTCTTCGTAAGCGGTTTTCGGCACGGCGGCGAATTCGCCAACCATCGTCATCGCCTGGTTTGGGCGGCCCAATCCGGCGACGTAATTCGCCCGCCCGGCCGGCGGCAGCATCCGATGGCCGACCACCAATTGCGCCGCGATGCGCGGAACGCCCAGAAAGCTGAGCGCGCCTGCCGCGTAACACAATGCGCCGCAATCCGACTGGGCCATCACGCTGGCGCGCGATTGCGTCGTGTCTTCCAGGAGGTCCTTCGGATCGCCCGGCTCCAGCAACACGAGCCCCGCGATGTCGGCGGGGTGCCGTGCATAATAGATTTCCGCGAAATTCGCGCCCAAAGAATGGCCGACATAGATGAACGGCCTGGGAAGCTTGGCCGCGTCCACAAGCGCGGAGAGATCGTCCGCGGCGGCGACGCCGTCGTAACCGGTCTTGGAGCGGTCGCTCCAGCCGAGACCGGCGCGATCGAACGCACAGACCCGGCCGATCTTTGCCAGCAGCGGCTGGATCCGGAACCATTCGAACGACCATGCGCCCAATCCCGCATCGAGCACAAAAGTGCGGGGCCCGGCGCCGGTGCATTCGAGATGCACTGCGCGGTTGCCGACCTTGACCATGTCGTTCGCGGGCGGCACTTCTTTGCCATCCAGCACGAGACCGATTTGTTGATAAATCGCTCCGGCGACGAGCAGCGCCAACAGACCCAGCCCCAGCCATTTGAGAATCCTGCCCGCGAGCCGCATATCCGTTCCTTGCACCAGAATGTGCGCTGGTATAATCCATCGTTTATAGAATGTCATCCGTTGATTACATCCGGGGATCGCATGGCGCCCAACTCCAGCCGGGAGCGTATTCTGAGCGCCGCAGTCGCGCTGATTGCGGAGCGCGGCTATCACGAGACCACGGTGGGCGATATCGAAGCGGCGGCCGGGCTGACCCGCCGCGCCGGCGGGTTCTACCGTCATTTCTCCTCCAAGGAAGACGTTCTCGTTCAGG
>JBEKLK010000205.1:0-6530 GCA_050010235.1 Rhizomicrobium sp. | reverse complement strand
GTGATCATCGCCGCCGTCGATACAGTCGGCACAAACTTGAACGGCACTTTCAGTTCGGTCGCGACGGCGGTTCAGGCGCCGTAACAGCTACCCCCTATCCCCCCACACGACATCGCCTGCCGCCGACTGAATCGGCGGCAGGCGATGTTTTTCTTGACGACCCGGAGAGCCCCGCTAATGGACGGAAATCCGGGCCCTTGAGTGGACATGGATTTCGTCGCGTCCGGGGAGCGTGGGAAGCGCGTGCAGTGCGAATTCGCTTTTTCCGAGCGACACGGTGCCTTTCAAAGAGCGCGAAGCGGCGAAGCCGTCATTGTTAAAAAAGCCGCGAATGGCCCTGAGCAATCCCTGAAAATCGGCTTCGGCGGTCAAGCGTCCCAAATCAGCAGAGAAAGCCGCATCGTTCCTCGCCCAGGTTTGGAAACCTTCGTCGGGTGTAATCCGATGTCCGGTTTGCTGCGCCACGTCGCCCAGCAACAGCACGAGCTCGCTGTATTTGCGGCAGAACGAAACCAGCGAGTTCTGCAGTTCGTCGCCGGACGAGCCGGCATCGGCGATCGTGTCGCCCAGTTCGAGATATGCGAGATTGGCGTCGTGCTGGGTTCTGTCCAGCTGCGCCATGGTGAATTGGTGAGTACCGCCATGCGCGCCAAGGGAGTCCTGCAGTCGCCGGCTGATGGCATCCAGTCTTTCGTAGCCCTGGCAGGCGCCGCCGTCGAACACGCGCTGAACTTTCTCCCGCACACGTTCGGTCGACAGCCGTGTGTCGCGCGCCTTGCGCAATCCGATCACGTGCGCGGCCGCGGTTGCCGCTCCGATCACACCGAAATAACCCACATACCACAGCGGACTCATGTTCGACCTCACATAGCTCGGGTTTCGCTCCGTCGCGTACTGATCATGCGCGCATGTCTATAAGAGCCGTTTAAAGCCGCACCTCGCATTCGACGGATATTTGCGGCAAATGCAATTCGGCGCCGCGCGACATCGATACAACTCGATGAAAATTATATTCCAACTCGATGCAATTGCGCGCGACCGGTTTCACGCCAAGCAAAGGAGTGTTGTGGCTCAATCGTCGAAGCGGGTGCGCGGGCCGAAGAACCCTTCGATTCGGAAGCATCCTGCGGAGTGATCCCATGTACGTTCTCGTTCTCGCCTCGCAAAAAGGCGGTTCCGGAAAGACCACGCTCTCCGGCCATCTGGCTGTCGAAGCCGAGCTGGCGGGAGTCGGTCCCGTCGCATTGATCGACTGCGATCCTCAGGGAAGCCTTTCGGAATGGTGGAATTCGAGAGCGGCGCCGACGCCGCACTTCGTCAAGGTCGGCCTTCTGGAATTGAGCGACGTACTGGCTCAACTGAATCAGGCCGGATTCAGACTCGCCGTCATCGATACGCCGCCGGCGATCACCAGTTCGATATCGCGCGTCGTGGCGCATGCCGATCTCGTCATCGTTCCCACCCGGCCGAGCCCGCACGATCTGCGCGCCGTGGCCGCGACCGTCGACATCGCGGAGCGCCACGAGAAGCCGTTGATCTTCGTCGTCAACGGCGCGACGCCGCGGGCCCGCATCACCGGTGAAGCTGCGGTCGCGTTGTCGCAGCACGGAACGGTGGCGCCCGTCATCGTGCATCATCGCGTCGACTTCGCTGCCAGCATGGTGGACGGCAGATCGGTCGGCGAAGTGGTGCCGAAATCGCAATCGGCGAAAGAAGTGCGCGAATTGTGGACCTATGTGCAGGATCGATTGGCGCGGCTCGCCAAGGATCCCAGCCTGGCGCCCGAATTCCGGCCGCGCCATATGGACCTCGGTCCGCTTGCAGCCATCGAGGATGCCGAGCTGGCGGCCACACCCGAAGCGCCGCCGCCGGTGGATCCCGCGCGCGACTCGGCGATGCACGGCGTCGAAGGAATTGCTCACCCGGCAAACGAGCGAAACTGGGACGTCAACGAGCGGCGGATGGGCGGCGATCGTCGCAGCGCGCAAGGCGCGACCCTGTTCGGAGCCCCCGACAGACGCGTGCATGTCTTCGGCCGCCGTCACACCGATCGCCCCGCGGAACATTGAGGAGCCGACATTGAGCTACGCAAAATTTGCCCCCATCACGGCGAACCTTCTGGCGCGAAAGGGCGAAGCTGCTCCGTCACTGGGCGCCAAGCGCACCATCGCGTGGACCTCCGATCTGCCGGCGCTGCGAGAGCCCTTGCGAGACATCCCGCCGTCGCTGGTCAACGGATCGGAATTCGCACATCTCGAAAGCGCGCCTGCGGAAATTACCGCACCGGCTCACAAGCACGCACCCGTCGGCGAGAAACCTCGCCGGGTCGTCGTGAGCCTCAGTCCGTGCGATTTCGAACGCCTGGGCATCGCCGCCGTCAAAAAAGGCGTGAGCCGGCACGATCTCGTTCGCGACACCGTGAACGAGTTTCTCGCGCGTCTCGCGTCGGAACTGAGCCATCGCTGCGCCTGCCTGCAAGACGGCTCGCTTTGCCCCATTTCCAGGGATGACGCCCCGCGCTGACGAGGACGCCGTTTTCGTTCCCGAGAACCCCGTAGCCGGGAACTTTCCCCCTATTCCGGCGTTGCCAACACGCCCGCGAGAGCGCGCGTCGTTGCGCCTGCGGTTTGGGGTATTTCTACAAACACATACGGGAGTTCATCGTGGCGCAGGGCACACAAGACGCGAAATCGACGGAAAAGCCGTTTCTGACCGACGTGAAGACCTTGCGGGAACGTGCGCGCAAGCACCTTGAGGACGGAGCCATCGGGACGACCTATATCGGCGACGTCAAGAAGACGATCGAAATCCTGCAAAGCGTGCTCGCGACGGAAATCGTCTGCGTGCTGCGCTACACGATGCATTCCATCGCGGCATCGGGAATTTCCAGCGAGAGCGTCAAGGCAGAATTCGCGGAGCACGCCAAGGAAGAACACGAGCACGTGCTGGAGGTCGCCGAGCGCATCAACCAACTGGGCGGCAAGCCGAATTTCAATCCCGAGGGGCTCCTCAGCCGCTCCGCCTCGCAATATGCCGAAGGCGCCAATCTCGTCGACATGATCAAGGAAAATCTGATCGCGGAACGCATCGCCGTGGACCATTACCGCGAACTGGTGCGGTATTTCGGCAATGACGATCCGGGCACGAAGTCCATGCTGCAAGGTATTCTGCGCGTGGAGGAAGAGCATGCCGACGACATGCACGACCTGTTGATCGCGCATGAAGGCCGCCCCATGTTGCAGGACAAATAATTCGGCTGGAGCGAACGATGGCCGTACAATCCGAAATCGGGACCTGGCAACAGATCGCGGCATGGGAAAAATCGATTGCCGAAAAAGAGGGGCGACACATCGCGCCCTCCCCGCCCCGGTCGAAACCCGCAAGGCAGGCGGACGAATCCGGCGAGGCGGCGGGCCTACGCCGTGATCACTTCGTCCGTAATCACCGTGAACTCGACGAGCGTTGACACGCCGAAGGCGGTGCTGATCGCGGCGTCCGTGGCATCGCGCCCGCGCGCCATCAGGATGCGCCCGATGCGCGGCCAGTTGTGGCGCGCGTCCATGGTGTGCCACTCCCCGCTCAAATAGACATCGAACCAGGCGCTGAAATCCATCGGATTGGGATCATATGGCACGCCGATATCGCCGAGATATCCCGAGCAATAGCGTGCTGGAATATTCATGCAGCGGCAGAGCGTGATCGCCAGATGGGCGTAATCGCGGCACACGCCCAGGCGCTCCTCATGCGCCTCGCCGGCCGTGCGATCCGAGCGCGCATGTTCGTAACCGAAGGTGATCCGCTCATGCGAATAATCGAGTATGGCCTTGACGCGAGGCCAACCCGGCTCGATATCGCCGAAAAGCGACCACGCGACATCCGACAATTTCTGCGTGTCGCAATAGCGGCTTCCCAGGAGATAGACGAGGACGTCGTCGGGCAATTCGTCGACCGGATGCTGGATCGCGCCCACCGGCATTTTTTCGTGCAGGCCGCTGTCCTTGATCAGCAATCTGCTCCACAGCGAAAGACGGCCGATGGGAGCCACCAGCCGCGTGCAGACATTGCCGAAACCGTCGGTGTAGGTCCGGTAGGGAATGTCGGGGAAGAGCGTGAAGGTCTCGGGCTCCACCAGATCGGCGCGACGCTCGGGGCGGATATGGACCATCAGCAACAGCGGCGTCGGGGCCGTGCATTCGAAAGCGATGTTGTAGCCGGCCCGGATCAGCAAATTTCCATTGTCCTTTTACGATCGAAACACTCCGGCGCGCCGGCGCGACACATCCGCAGATCGTTCCGCGGTAACCTGGACTTCGACGTCCATGCCCAGATAGTCGCCGGCCGCACCCTCCCAGGTTCCCGAGAGGGGCGTAGCCTGTACCGGATCGCGCACCACCGCAACGCGGATGAGATCGCGGTTGCCGACGATGCCGTTGGTGGGATCGAATTCCGCCCAGCCGCCATTGGGAAGGAAAACGCGCACCCAGGCATGCGTGTTCCCACCGCCCAGTCTGGTCGAGGCGACATTCTCCCCGGCCGGCACGTAAAGATAGCCGGAGACGAAGCGCGCCGCGAGGCCGAGCGTCCGCACCGCCTCCATCATCAACACCGCGAAATCGCGGCAGGTGCCCCGGCCCAGATTCAGTGTTTCGAGCGGGGTCTGCGGCGGCCCGGACGAGCGGCCGACATATTGGAGTTCGTCGTGGATTCCATGCGTGATGGCCGCCAGCACATGGGCGGCGTCAACCTTTGGCAAGCCGTGCAGAAACCGGCGGCTCCATTTGGCAAGCGTGCGATCGGGATCGGCATAGCCCCGCAGCATCGAACTGTGAACGTCGGGCAAATCCGTCTCATGGTAAGCGAACGGGTAGGAATTGAGCCCGCGATCCGGCGAAGTGGGATCGTCCAGAGAATCTTCCGGGGTATGCTCGAGGCGATTGATGCTTTCGAACACCAATTCCTTCGCCCTGGTCGCGAACCGCGCGACCCCGATGCAGTTCCCGAACACATCGTGCATGTAGCGCACGTCGAGCGGCTTGGGCGAGATTGTCAGGGACGACTCCAGCACATGCTGGTCGAAGCTCTCGCGCGGCCGGAACATCATGCGATGCTCGCCGAACGCCACGGGCTTGGCGTAGCGATAGCGGGTGAGATGGCGGACGGTCAGGATATCCATGCGGGGACGCGGCACGCTTTCGTGATTCGTTCAAATCAGCCGCCACAGTAATCCATTCGCGTTCTCCTGACTCCCCCGGAAATTGCCCTATTCCAATCGGATGCTGCGGCGTTTGGCGCCGCCGACGGCGCGCGTTAACCCTGGAAACGGGACATTCGCTTATTGGGAGCCTTGCGCCGACATCGCCGATACCTGCGCGGCCTCTCTTCGCTTTGCGGCCAACCAATAGAGAAGCAGCCCCACCGCGAGCATAACCGCCGTCGACAGCACGATCTTGAGAAAAGCGGCCAAAGGATGCGCCTCGCTGGAGCTGGGCACGAGCGTGCAGGCAATCGCGATGACCGTGGCGCATTGGCCGACAACGCCGACCGTCAGGGCAGCGCGCACGCCGCCGGGCATATGCCAGGCCCCCGGCACATCTTCGGCGCGGGCAAATTTCAGATAGGCCGCGAACATGAAGAGATAGGGGATGGTGGACGTGAGAACGCTCATCGCCACGAGGAAATCATAGGCCGCGGCGACGCTGGAGCCCGCCTGACTGAGGAGGACCATCACCAGCATCAGCCCGCCCTGAAGCAGGATGGCGGCCACGGGGGCGCCAGACTTCGCATTGCGGCGGGCGAAAAGCGGCGGCAGGAAGTGATCGATGCCGGCGGCAAACGGCAATCGGGCGCCGACGCCGAACCAGGCGGTGAAGCCGCCGAGTTGCGCCACGGCCAGCAACCCGATCGCGATCGATGCGTAATGCCCGAAGCCTTCGCGGCCGAATGCCACCCGCAACGCGTCCGGGAAACCGCCGAGTCGGGTCAAATCCGACTGCGGAAGAATGACCAGGAACGCCGCCGTGCCGACGATATAGACGAACACGATCGAAACACCCGAAATGAGCAACACGCGCAGGATCGTGCGCAGGCCGCCCGCGATATCGTTGCGCAGAAACGCGATGGATTCCGCGCCGCTGAAAGCGAAGACAATCGAACCCCACAGGATCGCCGTATCGAAATTCAGGGCCGGCATGTAGGAGGCATGGAAGAAACTGGTCGCGCTGGCGCCGCGGCTTGCGATGAAAAAGGCGATGGCCAGGATCGTGAGGAAGATCAGCCAGCTCCCGGCGGCGCCAAAATTCGTCAGCCATTTTCCGACCTTCAGCCCCGCGATCTGAAATGCGATCACGAAGGCGGAAATGGCGATCGAAATGCCGAGAAAGAGAAACGAGTTCTTCGCATTCGCGCCGATGGCGGACACGATGAGACCGCTTAGAAAATAAAGAATGCCCGCGAAATAAGGCATTAGCGCGATCCAGTAGAACCAGCCGCAGATAAAGCCCGGCAGCGGGCCATAGGTGTCGCGCGCCCAG
>JBEKLK010000204.1:0-9815 GCA_050010235.1 Rhizomicrobium sp. | reverse complement strand
CGTGACAAATCGACCGCGGACCATAGGCGCTGTAGGGAAATACGGTCAACGAATTAGGTCGGCGAATGGCGCGGGTCTTGACGGGCGCGTCAGCCTCTCGCTAAGGCCACGGCCGTCCCCCACCCGGGCTAAGGCGTGGAACTTCGGGGCGAGAAATCAGGGGCACGACACCAATGAGCACAGTAGAAGCCGCGACTTCGGCTCCCACTGCCGGCCAGGCCGAGACCCGCCGCCTCGCCAACGCCATCCGGGCTCTCTCGATGGACGCCGTGGAAGCGGCAAAATGCGGCCATCCGGGCATGCCGATGGGCATGGCCGATGTGGCGACAGTCCTTTTCGGCCGATTCCTCAAATTCGACCCGGCCGATCCGGCGTGGCCGGATCGCGACCGGTTCGTCCTCTCGGCCGGCCACGGCTCGATGCTGCTTTATTCCGTGCTCTATCTGACCGGCTATTCCAGCATTTCCATCGACGACATCCGTCGTTTCCGCCAGCTCGGCAGCCCCTGCGCCGGCCACCCCGAATACGGCCATGCGGCCGGAATCGAGACCACGACCGGTCCGCTCGGCCAAGGCATCGCAAACGCGGTGGGCATGGCGCTCGCAGAGCGCATCCTGAACGCCCGATTCGGCGACGATCTGGTCGACCACAAAACCTATGTGATCGCGGGCGACGGCGACCTGATGGAAGGGGTCAGCCATGAGGCCATCGGGCTTGCGGGGCATCTGAAGCTCAACAAGCTGATCGTGCTGTTCGACGACAACCGCATCACCATCGACGGCCCGACTTCGCTCTCCGAAACCGGCGACATGCGCAAGCGCTTCGAAGCGGCAGGCTGGAACACACTCGCCTGCGACGGCCATAACGCAGCCGATGTCGCGCGTTGCCTCGAGGCCGCGCAGTCGAGCGACAGACCGGTCCTCATCGCCTGCCGCAGCACCATCGGCTTCGGCGCGCCCACCCGCGCGGGAACGTCGAAGGCGCATGGGGAAGCCCTTGGGCCGGAGGAAGTGGCGGGCGCGCGCAAGGCGCTCGATTGGCCCTACCCGGCTTTCACGATCCCGAACGACATTCTGTCGGACTGGCGCGAGATCGGTGCGCGCGGCAAGCCGGCCCGTGACGCCTGGATCAAGCGCAAGGCGCAGCAACCCGCACAAACCGTGCACGCGTTCGATGCCGCGCTGGCAGGCGACGTGCCCGCGACGCTCGCGGGCGCGATTAACGATCTGAAAAAGAAAATCAGCGCCGAGAAGCCGTCCGTCGCAACCCGCAAAGCGTCGGAGAATGCGCTGGAAGTCATCAATGCCGTGTGGCCGGAAACGATCGGCGGCTCCGCCGATCTGACCGGCTCCAACAACACCCGCACCAAAGGCATGACGGCCATCACGCCGGACAATTTCGAAGGACGCTTCGTCCATTACGGCATCCGCGAGCACGGCATGGCGGCGGCGATGAACGGCCTCGCGCTTCATGGCGGCGTGGTTCCCTATTCCGGCACCTTCCTCGTCTTCACCGATTACTGCCGTCCGTCGATCCGCCTCGCCGCGCTGATGGGTATTCGGGTCGTCCATGTGATGACGCATGATTCCATCGGTCTCGGGGAAGACGGACCGACGCATCAGCCTGTCGAGCATCTGGCCGCACTGCGCGCCATTCCCAATCTGCTCGTTCTGCGTCCGGCGGACGCGGTGGAGACGTCAGAGTGCTGGCAGATCGCGCTGGCCCAGAAGCACCGCCCGAGCATCCTCGCGCTCACCCGTCAGGGATTACCTACGTTGCGCACAACGCATAGCGACGAGAATCTGTCGGCGCGCGGCGGCTACGAACTCGTTTCGGCGCAAGGCAAAGCGAAGATCACATTGCTCGCAACCGGCTCGGAAGTTGAGATTGCGGTGAAGGTGCGCGAGATTCTCGCAGAGCGGGATGTGGCCGCGCGCGTCGTCTCGCTGCCGTCCTGGGAGCTGTTCGAAGAACAACCCGCAACATATCGTGACGCCGTTCTGGGACCCGATACGATAAAGATCGCCATCGAAGCCGCCTCGTCCTTCGGATGGGCACGCTATCTCGGAACGAGCGGAAAGTTCGTCGGCATGCACGGTTTTGGCGCGAGCGCGCCGGCGAAGGATCTGTACAAGCATTTTGGCATCACGGCGGAAGCCGCGGCCGACGCGGCACTCGCCGCGCTCAAATAACCAGGAGGATTTCATGGCCATTCGGGTGGCGATCAACGGGTTCGGACGCATCGGCCGGCTGGTGCTGCGGGCGATCGTGGAATCGGGCCGCAAGGACATCGTGGTCGTGGGCGTCAACGATCTCGGCCCCGTCGAAACCAACGCGCATCTGCTGCGCTACGATTCCGTGCATGGCCGCTTTCCGGGCGAAGTGAAAGTCGACGGCGAACACATGATCGTCGCCGGCCACAAGATCAAAGTGACCGCGATCCGCAATCCGGCGGAACTGCCGCACAGGGAACTGGCTGTCGATATCGCGCTCGAATGCACGGGCATTTTCACATCGAAAGAAAAAGCATCGGCGCATCTGGCCGCCGGCGCCAAGCGCGTGCTGGTCTCCGCGCCCGCGGACGGCGCGGACCTGACGGTCGTCTATGGCGTCAATCACGACAAGCTGACGAAAGATCATCTCGTCGTGTCGAATGCCTCCTGCACGACGAACTGCCTCGTGCCGGTGGCGAAGGTGCTGAACGATGCGGTCGGCATCGAAAAAGGCATCATGACCACGATCCATTCCTACACCAACGATCAGCCGTCGCTCGATCAACTGCACAAGGACCTCTATCGCGGCCGCGCCGCCGCCATGTCGATGATTCCGACCTCCACGGGTGCCGCCAAGGCCGTCGGTCTCGTGCTGCCGGAACTGAAAGGCAAGCTTGACGGCATCTCCGTGCGCGTGCCGACGCCGAACGTATCGCTGGTCGATCTCAAATTCGTCTCGAAGCGCGCCACCAGCGTCGAGGAAATCAACAACGCGATGAAAGCGGCCGCAGCCGGCGCGCTCAAGGGCGTTCTCGAAGTGGTGCATGCGCCGCTGGTGTCGGTCGACTTCAATCACGATTCCGCCTCGTCGAGCTTCGCGCTCGACCAGACGAAGGTGCTCGACGGCAATCTCGTCAGCGTGATGAGCTGGTACGACAACGAATGGGGCTTCTCGAACCGCATGGCCGATACGGCCGTCGCGATGGGCAAGCTTCTCTGAACGATGAAGGATTACCGCACGCTCGACGACTTGGACGTTAAGGGCAAGCGCGTGCTTGTCCGCGCCTGGTGACCGATGCGCTGCGCATCGAGCGCCAGGCGCCCACCGTCCGCGAACTGGCCGAAAAAGGCGCGTGCGTCATCGTGCTGTCCCATTTCGATCGACCGAAGGGCAAAGTCGTTCCCTCCATGTCGCTGAAGCCATTGGCGCAGCCATTGGCCGAAGCGATCGGACGGCCGGTGGCGTTCGCGGATGACTGCGTTGGCGAGACGGCTGAAAAAGCGGTCGCGGCCCTGAAGAACGGCGACGTGGTGCTGCTCGAAAACACCCGCTTCCATGCCGGCGAAGAAAAGAACGATCCGGCATTCGGGAAAGCGATTGCGAAGCTGGGCGACATTTTCGTCAATGACGCATTCTCCGCGGCACATCGCGCGCATGCGACGACCGAAGGTCTCGCGCGTCTTTTGCCGGCTGCCGCCGGACGCGCGATGGAAGCCGAACTCTCCCATCTGCATGCGGCGCTCGCCCGCCCGACGCGGCCGCTCATCGCCGTCGTCGGCGGCGCCAAGGTCTCGACCAAGATCGCGCTGCTGGGCAATCTCGTGAAGAAAGTCGACGTGCTGGTGATCGGCGGCGCGATGGCGAATACATTCCTCGCCGCGCAAGGGGTCGAAGTCGGCAAGTCGCTATGCGAGCGCGACCAGCTCGAGACCGCCCGCGACATCGTCAAAAAGGCCGAAGCGGCCGGCGCGGCCATCCTGTTGCCGCTCGATGCCGTGGTGGCGAAGGAGTTCAAACCCAACGCCGCGCACCGCACGGTTCCTGTGACCGCCGTCGCGGCCGACGAAATGATCCTGGATGTGGGGCCGGCCACGGTTGAGGCCTTCGCCGATCGCCTGCAATATGCCAGCACATTGGTCTGGAACGGCCCGTTCGGCGCGTTCGAGACGCCGCCTTTCGACCGCGGTACGGTGGCGGCCGCAAAGCAGGTGGCCGCGCGGACCCGCGCCGGTAAGCTGCTCTCGGTCGCAGGCGGCGGAGATACGGTCGCAGCACTTGCCCACGCAGGCGTGGCGGACGATTTCTCCTATGTCTCGACGGCGGGCGGCGCGTTCCTGGAGTGGCTCGAAGGACAAGAACTGCCGGGCGTGGCCGCGCTGGTGCAGTCCAAAGGGAGATGACGATGGATATCGGGGAACTCGCGCGCATCGCACATGCGATGGTGGCGAAGGGCAGAGGGCTTCTCGCGGCGGACGAAAGCTCCGGCACGATCAAGAAGCGTTTCGACAAGATCGGCGTGGTTTCGACCGAAGAGTCGCGGCGCGACTATCGCGAGCTGCTGTTCCGCTCGGCCGAAGGCATGAAGCATATTTCCGGCGTGATCCTCTATGACGAGACGATCCGGCAGAAGGCGAAAGACGGCACGCCTCTCGTCAAGCTGATCGAGCAGGCCGGCGCCATTCCGGGCATCAAGGTGGATGCCGGCGCGAAACCGCTCGCGCTGTGCCCGGGCGAAACCATCACCGAAGGCCTCGATGGGTTGCGCGAAAGGCTGATCGAATATCGCGGCCTGGGCGCCCGCTTCGCCAAATGGCGCGCAGTGATCGACATCGGTCCCGGCATTCCGACCTTCACCTCCATCACGACGAATGCGCATGCGCTGGCGCGCTACGCTGCGCTCTGCCAGGAGGAAAATATCGTGCCGATCGTCGAGCCCGAAGTGCTGATGGACGGCGATCACGACATCGACACCTGTGCGCGCGTGACGGAGTGGACGCTCAAGGAAGTGTTCACCGCGCTGTTCCATCAGCGCGTGGTGCTCGAAGGCATGGTGCTGAAACCCAATATGGTGATCTCGGGCATGACATGTCCGAAGCAAGCCGGCGTCGACGAAGTGGCGGCGAGAACCGTCGAAGTGCTGAAGCGTTGTGTGCCGGCGGCCGTTCCGGGCATCGCGTTCCTGTCGGGCGGACAATCGGATATCGACGCGACCACGCATCTGAATGCGATGAATGCGAAATTCGATCTGCCGTGGCCTCTCACCTTCTCGTATGGCCGCGCGCTGCAGGCCGCACCGCAGAAGGCCTGGGTCGGCAAGACAGAGAACGTTCCCGCGGCCCAGCGCGCGTTCACGCATCGGGCAAAGATGAACGGGTTGGCCGCGACCGGCGGCTGGAAATCCGATCTCGAGAAAGCGGCGTGATGCCGGAGCGCGGGCATCTTGCCCGCAGGAAGCGGCCAGGATGGCCGCGCTCCAAATGACCGATCGCTGCCGCCTCTATCTGATCACGCCGCCGAAGCTCGAGCCGAAATCATTCGCCGACACGCTCAAGCGCGCGCTGGATGCGGGCGATGTCGCATGTGTGCAATTGCGTTTGAAAGATGCGTCCGACGATGAAATCCGTCGCGCCGCGCAAACACTGATGCCGATCGTGCAGGCGGCCGGAGCGGCGTTCATTCTCAACGACCGGCCCGATCTCGCAACCGCGCTTGGCGCCGACGGCGTGCATATCGGCCAGGAAGATGCGTCTTACGACGAGGCGCGCCGGCTGATGGGGCCCGACCGCATCGTGGGCGTCACCTGTCATGACTCGCGCCATCTCGCGATCGAAGCGTCCGAAGCGGGCGCAGACTATGTCGCGTTCGGCGCATTCTTTCCCACGCAAACCAAAGAATCCAAAAGCCGCGCCGAGATCGAGCTTCTGACCTGGTGGTCGGAACTGATGGTCGTGCCCGTCGTCGCCATCGGCGGCATCACCGTCGGCAACGCGAAACCGTTGATCGAAGCAGGCGCGGATTTCCTCGCGGTATCTGCGGGAGTGTGGGATTTTCCTGAAGGTCCGGCATCCGCTGTCGCGGCATTTAATCGATTATTCTAGACCTCCGGCATCACCTCCGTAGCGTTTCTCGCTTGGGCTGCCTTGGGCATGACGCTATTCTGCCGTCTAAATTGATTGGGGGACTTCATGAAAAAGTCGATTAACAACTTCTCGGTTGCGCTAGGGCTCCTGTCCATCATTTACGCCATGCTGATCGTTCCTGAAATTATTGAGATGGTTCGCCAGCCGCATACACTCCAAGCCGTCAGTCAGCCAAGCAACTCGACCTATATAGGATCGTTCTTGGCGCGGGATATTTTGGCGGCATTTCGGAGTACGATATATGCGTCGGGCATGCTCATGGGGCTCGCTGTACTTATCGAATTGGTTGATCGCATCCGGGTGAGCGTCGCCCAAAAAGAGGATAAAAAGCCGTGATTTTCAAACGGTAACGGCTCCTCTGCGCCCCAATTGCACTCCCGCCCATCGGCCTGCTAGAACCCGCGCGCTCTTTCGAACCCACCTATCCCTTTCGCCCCCGCGCCGAGGAGCGCGTCCGTCATGGCCAAGATCGCAGGCAACGAAGTCCGACCCGGCATGATGCTCGAATATCAGGGTGCGCTGTGGATGGCGGTGAAAAACCAGATCGTGAAGACGGGCAAGAGCGGCGCCTACAACCAGGTCGAACTCAAGAACATCCTGACCGGCACGAAGCTCAACGAGCGCTTCCGCTCCAGCGAGTCGCTCGATCAGATCCATCTCGAGAAGAAAGATTTCCAGTTTCTCTACGCGAGCGGCGATGCGCTCACCTTCATGGATTCGGAAACCTATGAGCAGATCGAGCTCGACGCGGATTTCGTGGGCGATCAGGCGAGCTTCCTGCAGGACGGCATGAAGGTTCTGGTGCAGCTGCACGAAGGCCGCGCCATCGGCATCCAGCTGCCGCAACAGGTGACGCTGACAGTCGCAGAATGCGATCCCGTCATGCGCGGCCAGACCGCGGCGCCGTCCTACAAATCCGCCGTCATGGACAACGGCATCCGCGTTCTGGTGCCGCCATTCATCGATGTGGGCACAAGGATCGTGGTGTCGACGGAAGACGGCGTCTATGTCCGTCGCGCGGAATAGACATGGGATATCTGTCACCTGCTTTGAACGTGATGATATCGGCGGCCCGCAAAGCCGCGCGCGGCCTCACCCGCGATTTCGGCGAGCTTGAAAACCTGCAGGTCTCGCTCAAGGGACCGGCGGATTTTGTCTCCAATGCAGACACGCGCACCGAGCGCATCCTGGTCGCCGAATTGAGCAAGGCGCGCTCCGGTTACGGCTTCCTGGTCGAAGAATCGGGAATCATCGAAGGGCCGGACAAAAGCCATCGCTTCATCATCGATCCGCTGGACGGCACGACCAACTTCCTGCACGCCATTCCCCATTTCGCGATCTCGATCGGGCTGGAGCGCGAAGGCCAGATGCAGTCGGCCGTCGTGTACAATCCCATCACCGACGAGATGTACACGGCCGAGCGCGGCCACGGCGCCTATTTGAACGACAAGCGGCTCAGGGTTTCGGCCCGCAAGCAGCTGAAGGATTCGGTGATTGCCACCGGACTTCCGTTCCTGGGCCGGGACGGCCACGAGCGTTCCCTGGCGGAGCTCGGCGCGGTGATGGCGGTGACAGCCGGCGTGCGACGCTTCGGCGCTGCTTCGCTCGATCTCGCCTATGTGGCGGCCGGCCGGTTCGACGCATACTGGGAACACGGCCTCGGCCCCTGGGACGTGGCGGCGGGACTTCTGCTGGTGCGGGAAGCGCAAGGTGTGGCGACCGATCTTGACGGCGGCGCGAAGATGATCGATAGGGGCGAGATCCTCGCTGCAAACGAGCCCCTTCATCCGCAGCTGTTGAAACTTTTGAAGGACGCGGGCCGTAAGCCGAGTTGAGTGCGTGAGGCGAGACGCTTACTCTCGCCACCCCGGAAAGAATCGAAGCTTTCAGGCTCAAGCCAGAGACGATGACGCTCCGCAGAACGATTTCATTCGCCGCCCTGACCCTCGCATTCGCGGGCGGCCCTGCGGCCGCGCAGATGTATCCCGGACAGGACGTGATCGTGAATCCCTCCGCCGCGCAGGGCGGCGAGGTGCTGCTTTATCCGGGCGGCGCCTATATGCGGGTGGTGCCGGTTCTGGAAACCCCGGGCGCTGCGGCCGGGCCGATCCATCTGCATATGCCCGTGCATCATCGCCGCGTTGCGCGCGCCGTTCATCCCGACACCACCATCGCGACGGCAACGCCGAATGCCGACGGCAGCGTCGACATCAAATTGCCGCCGCCCAACGACACGGCGGCAGCTCCGGAGACCCCGCCGCAGGCCGCACCCGCGCCGCAAGCTGCGCCCGCAACGCCAGCCGCGCCGTCATCGCGCCACAAGCACGTCAAGCAAGTCGAGGCGGCTGCGCCTGCGGCGCCTCAGCCGGACACGACGCAAAGCAGCGGCGATATGGCGATGAATCTCGACGGCGTAACCCCGCCTCCGCTGACCAAGCCTGCCAGCCCGCCCACGAAAGTGGCCGCGACCGAGCCACCGCCCGCACAAACCCACACCTCTCCACCGGCCGGCGCCGATGCCGCCCACCCCAACCTGTACAAGCACGGCGCGATCCTGTTCGAGCAGGGCGCGACCAATCCCTCGCCCGTGCAGTTCGACGGCGTGAAGATTCTGGCCAGCGATCTCAATGCCGCGCTCGAAGCGGGCGCGGCGCGCATCCAGCTCGAAGCCTATGGCGGAGCGCCGGGCGACAAATCGTCGGATGCACGCCGACTGTCGCTCAAGCGCGCGCTTGCCGTTCGCCAGTTGCTGATCGACGACGGCGTACCGTCCAACCGGATCGACGTGCGCGCGATGGGCGGCATCGACGACAAAGGCCCGGTCGACCGCGTCGATGTGTTCGTGCGCGCGAGCTGAGGCGCGGCCTTAAGCCGACGCTTTCGCGCTGATCCGCATATCGACTTCTTTCGCTTCGCCGCCTGCAAGCACGAATACCACGATCATCACGGCTGCGGGAAATGCGACCAGCGCCAGGGACTTCGCATAGCTGCCATAGGCGACCGCAAGGCCCGCTTGAAGTGTGAGGTTGTACGACGCGAAGAAATTCCCCAGCTGATAGACGACGCCCGGAAACGTTCCTCGCGCCTCGGGCGGCGACAATTCGTTCAAATGCGCGGGAATGACGCCCCAACATCCCTGCACCAGGAACTGCATCAGGAATGCCCCGAGCGCGAGCAAGACGGGCGTCGATGCAAATGCCCAAAGCGGGATCACCGGCAGCGATAGCAATGCTCCGACGATCAAAGTGCGCCGGCGACCGAAACGCTGCGAGAGCGTTCCCAGCACGATACCGCCGAGAATCGCGCCGATATTGTAAATCACCTGGATGATGCCGACATCGTGCGGCTTGAACCCGTGATCGACCTTGAGGAAGGTCGGATACATATCCTGGGTGCCATGGCTGAAGAAATTGAAGCAAGTCATGAGGCAGATCGCGTAGATCGCCAGACGCCAATGGGCGCGCAGCACATTGACGATGGTGCCTGCTTTCGCGCGCTCTCTGTTCCAGCCCGGCGATTCCGGGACGTGGCGGCGGATATAAAGCACCAGCAACGCGGGTGCGATGCCCAGCATGAACAATCCGCGCCAGCTGAGATAGGGAAACAGCACGCCATAGGCGATCGAGGCCAGCAGGTAGCCGCTCGGATAGCCGGCCTGCAGGATTCCCGAAACGATTCCGC
>JBEKLK010000203.1:0-6537 GCA_050010235.1 Rhizomicrobium sp. | reverse complement strand
GAACACTTGGGCGCACCAATTGGCGATGGATCTGCAAAAGCTATTGGTAAGCTGTGGATCGACTATCTCACGGCGTTGGTTGAAGAAGCCACCAAACGCATTCCATGATCAGCCGGATCGATGTGCGAGCCGCACTGTTGGATCGCTCGTGGCGACCTGACCTGCAATCTTCATATTTCTAACTTATCACGATCGCGAGGCGTTCGTTGCCTCGCGATCGTAGAAAGAAAACGGACTATCAACGCGCCATGGGAGGCACACGAACAGGTATCGGTACAATCACGAGATGTGGGGCTTTCGCTTTTATATCGTTTGCACTTGCTACAAGAAGTTCCCTTATCCGGCCAACGATTCCCGCCCGCGCATACGCAGGCGGACAACTTCGCCCGGCGCGCCACCGGCTGATAGTTCCTGGCGAGACCTTAAATTCTGCGGCAAGTTCGTTTTGATTGAACCGACCGCGCAAAACCATATCGATAATCACCGCAAAATCGTCCGTTCGGGCGGATTCGTAGCTTTCCAAAGCTGCCGCTAGGTCCCGGAGATGAGCTAGTTCGGTGTTGACAATTGCCCTTGCCAGAGGAGAATCGTCAAGTATTTCAACAGTCTGTTGCATAGCATTTACCCTTTTGCCTCAGGCAAGCTTCACCCGTTAGCGTCGTGCTTAGGCGCGAAGCTTGCAAACCAATCTGATGGGTACAAATTAGCACTTAATTTGCAAAATGCAATACTCTTGCATGTCGCAAAATGTATCATATATTTGAAAGGTAAACACTTCCTTGTGGAGCAATCGCCAATGAAGCGGGTGGTTATTCGAGAGGCGAACCTCTATGAATATGATGACATCTGGAAGTTCTATCAAAAGAATCCCGATGACCACGTAATGATCAGGGCCGAAGAAGCGGTTAAATCGGCAATTGCTGACGGCGTGTTCTTCATGGCACTCGACACTGACATAATCAGTGATGGCGACCGGATATTCGCTGTCAGTGCGGTATATAGCAAACCATATCTAGTTGAGGGCGGTGGGACAGTACTTCTCAAAGAGGCTGGTGGGTCTCTCGTGCATCCCGGTTATCGTGGATATTCAATTCACAAAATTTTCCATTGCGCGCGAGTTCTGCACGAATTCATTCTTGATCGCGGCGGGTTTGCTGAATATTTCGGTGCCATCATTTGTCCGAACGATCCCTCAGTTTCGAACATCGAGCGCGCCGGCTTTGTGCCTTGGACAAATCCCCCCGCCGCATTATGTGCGGAGCGAGCGCCCTTCGCCAAAGAAGGTCAGGAGATTCGTTTTTTTCGTTTTCCCATAGAAGCGCTGCCTGCGCTTGCGGAGCAGCTCTTACGAGCTGCCGATCAAGGAAAGATTGTGAAAGCTGAAGGCGACAAAATCGAAGAATGGCAACTTGTCGTCGATCTTCAATTACTTCGGTGGTATCGCCCGATTTTGGAGGGGCTGGCGAAGCGCGACTTCAATGTCCTCAAGTGAGGGTGCCGCCCCGCGAGCGATCCTGATGAACCTATTGCTTGCGCTGACGTGGGGGCGCGGCCCAAAAGATTGCGATGTTGACGACATTTCGTTCTGATCGGCCGATCACGTGCCCATCGTAACTTCATATAGTAGAAGAAAAAATATGCTTCCGTACACTTTACGTTCTACTCTCCCTCTGCCACACTTTTCGGCTTACGGGAGCGCATTTTGGACGGCACGCTCTGGGGCAAAGACTTGCAGGCAGGTTCTCTTGGATAGGCCGCGGGAGACGATGAGTCCTGCTTCGCGGGTGAAGCCGGATCGACGACAAAATGGATGTGTGCGACCGTCATGCGGATAACAGTCAAAATAACAGGGAAATAACAGGGCGATAACAGGGCGATAACAGGGCTCGCTCGTCCCTGTTCCAGTTGAAAAAGTCCGCGGTCTTGCTGGGTTTTTGTGAACGATAACAGGGTGAAATTTTTTTTGCGAAAATGCGGACCCGGGAATTCGGAGTTCTCCGCCCCCTCGGGGATGACGCGAAATCGCGCGACGCTGATATAAGTCGACATCCATGGAATCGGTCGTCGGCAGGATTTTGAGATGAAAGCATTCGATTACATCATCGTGGGTGCGGGCAGCGCGGGTTGCGTGCTCGCCAACCGGCTGTCGGCCGATCCGGCCGTCGAGGTGCTGCTCATCGAAGCCGGCGGCCGCGACAAGTCGCTGATGATCCACATGCCGGCCGGCATCCCCGCGCTGATCGGCAAGCGCAATCCGCACAACTGGTATTACGACACCGAAGGCCAGCAGCATCTGAACAACCGCCGGCTCTATTGGCCGCGCGGCCGCGGCTGGGGCGGCTCCTCCTCCATCAACGGCATGATCTATATCCGCGGCCATGCGCGCGATTACGATCGCTGGCGGCAGATGGGCTGCGAAGGCTGGTCGTTCGCCGACGTGCTGCCCTATTTCAAGCGCGCCGAAGCGAACGAGAATGGCGGCGACGAATTCCACGGCGGCATGGGACCGTTGCATGTCTCCAACGGCCGCTCGGCCAACCCGCTGTTCCGCACCTTCATCCAGGCGGGCGCAGAAGCGGGCTTTCCGCAGACCTCCGATTTCAACGGCCGCAGCCAGGAAGGCTTCGGGCCCTACCAGATGACGATCCGCGAAGGCCGTCGCTGGAGCACGGCGTCGGCCTATCTCGTGCCTGCGCTCGACCGGCCCAATCTCAAGATCGAATCCAACGCCCATGTCACGCGCATCCTGTTCGAAGGCACGCATGCGGTCGGCGTCGAATATGCGCAGAAGAAAGACAAGCAGCAGGTGCGCGCGGTGCGCGAAGTGATCCTGTCGGGCGGCGCGGTGAACACGCCCCAGGTTCTGTTGTTGTCGGGCGTGGGCGACAGCGAAATCCTCGGCCGCTTCGGCATTCCCGTGGTCAACGATCTCAAGGGCGTGGGCCGCAATCTGCAGGATCACCTGGATTGCTCGATCCAGTATGAATGCACCCAGCCGATCACGCTTTACAGCCAGGCCAATCCGCTGCGCGCGGCCCGGACGGGGCTGCAATATCTGCTGTTCGGAACGGGGCTGGGTTCGGGGCAGGGGCTCGAATCGGGCGCGTTCCTCAAAAGCCGGCCGGATCTCGAAACGCCCGATCTGCAATTCCATTTCATCGCGGCCTTGATGAGCGATCACACGCGCAAGAAAGCGGACCGTCACGGCTTCATGGCGCATGTGTGCCAGCTGCGCCCCGAGAGCCGCGGCTACATCTCGATCAAATCGGCCGATCCGCTGTCGGCGCCAATTATCCAGCCCAATTATCTCGAAGCCGAGGAAGACCGGCGCGCGCTGCGCGAAGGCGTGCGCCAGGCGCGCGACGTGTTTGCGCAGAAAGCGTTCGATCCCTATCGCGGTCCCGAGCTGATGCCGGGCGCGCATATCCAGCGCGACGATCAGATCGATGCGTGGGTGCGCCGGACGGCCGAGACGATCTATCACCCCGTCGGCAGCGCGAAGATGGGCCGGGATCGCGACAGCGTCGTCGATCCGTCGTTAAAAGTTTATGGAATCGAAGGCCTGCGCGTGGTCGATGCGTCCGTGATGCCTGCGCTCGTCTCCGGCAACACCAACGCGCCCACCATCATGATTGCGGAAAAGGCGGCCGACATGATCCTGGGCCATGCAGCGCCCGCGCCGGAAGTCGTGCGCGTGGCGGAAGACGGGCGGAAATCGGCCATGGCGGCGGCCTGAAACGGCCCGGTTGAAACCGGAACACCTTCCGCCGCGTTCTAAAGACGTGTAAGGTGATCCGGATGCGTGCACTTCGACAGGGACTCTGGTTGGGCTTCGCGCTGGCGATGATCGCGGCGCGCGCCGACGCGCAGGCGACGAGCTACCCGCTGGCCGAAATCAATTTCGACATGTGGTGCCAGGAAACGCAGCATCTGCCGCCCGATCGTTGCGACAAGCGGCTGCCGAAAGACGACGCCGATTTCGAGGCGTTCATCGCCAAATACGAAAAATACGAAATTCCCTATCTCCAGCGCCGCGACGACGCCATCGAGTTCAACAAGGTGATCCTGCACAACGATCCAGTCGATCACCCGGTCGAACCGTCCGCGCCGCAGACCGATCAGCCTGCGACCGACTCAACTTACTCCCACTAGTTTTTCGGATTCCATATTGGCCGGCACCAGCTGGGCTGCGGGCTGGATCACGATGTCGAGTGCGGCGATCATCCGGAGCATCATCTCGTCCATTTCGGTATGAACCGTCGCGGGCTTCTCCCGCGACACGACGAGCCTCAGATGCGGCGCGCGCGGATGGCTGCGCAAGACGTCGCCGGGCGGGATCATGGGGGGAGGAGGCGCCGCATTGGTCGATAGCGGCTCGTCTTCCTGCACCAGCTGCGAGCCCACGAGGCGTTCGAAGGCGATGGGCTTGCCGCCCAGCTGCGAGGTGTCGCTCAACACTTGCGTCAGGCCCACGAAGCGCACGGGCGCTTCGTCGCCGAATGTCACGGGCGCCAGGATGGTTTCCATCTCGACCATGCCGCATTCCGCGGTGGCGCCGATGGACGAAATGCAGATGGGTTGCTTGAGCGCGATCGCCTGGCGCAGCAACAGCGAGAGCGAGCTGCGGCTTTGCGCCTCCCAATGGGCGAGGAAGTTCGTGCCCTTGAGTTCGAAGCCGAAGCTCTCGCACAGCGAGGTGCCGGCCAGACGGTAATGGGGCCGCGACGTATCGGACGCTTCGAGGATGAACACATGGGAGAGCATGCGCTTGATGGCGCGGGGATCGATATCGGCCTGGTCGGGGAGATCGCGGCCGCGACGAAGCCTGCTCCAATACCCCACCAGAAGATGGCTGTTCCTGTGTTTCATCTGCCCGTCGCTCCCGAAGCGTTCCGTCCCGCTGTGATCCAGTCCGGGACGGTGTGATGTCCGATGGAAGGTAAAAGAGCAGAAGCCATGCCACGCGGGTTCCCGCGGGAAATTCGGCCCGCGAGGCCGACAATCAGCCCCAGGGGCCGCGGCGCACCGGGCCGAACAGTGGGAAGCTGGCCGATTTAAGGATGGGCGTCAGCACCAGCCCGGCCGCGAAGCCGCCCACATGCGCCCACCACGCGATACCCGGCTGGCCGGGATCGGTGATCGCCGCACTGATGAGCTGCAGCACGAACCAGAAGCCCACCACCCAGAACGCGCTGACGACGAGGGGAAAGAAGATGATGCCCAGCGGCACGATGACCGTCACCCGGGCGCGCGGGAACAGGAGCACGTAACCGGCCAACACGCCGGAAATGGCGCCGGACGCCCCGATCATGGGGACTTTCGAGCCCGGATCCATCCACGCCAGGGCAAGAGCCGCCGCCGCGCCGCAAACGAGGTAGAAGAACAGGAAGCGCGTGTGTCCCATCGCGTCTTCCACGTTGTTCCCGAAAATCCACAGATACAGCATGTTGCCGGCGATGTGCAGGATCGAGCCGTGCAGAAACATGGAGACGACGATCGCGGTGATCGCGGGGCCGACGATGGCCCAGTCGATCTCATGCTTGTGGCCGAACAGCGTGCTCGGCCGGAATCCCAGCAGCATGACCGCCCGGTCCATCTCGTGGCCCAGCGAGCGCTCCCACACATAAGCCAGCACGCAGGCCGCCATGATCGCCCAGGTGACGATGGGCGTGATCTTGACGGGGTTGTCGTCCGAGATCGGGATCATGGGCGGGTCATGGTTTACGGGAGCGCCTCTTCGGCGCCGAAACTGTGCCGATTTGGGGCAGCATGGCCGGATTATTCCAGCTTTTCCGTGGCACGCTTCCTGAAACGAAGCGGCCGCACGTTAAGGCTCTGCCCATGTTTTCGCGCATCCGAGGATACTCTGCGACTAACATGGGCGGCGGCAAGGAGCACGCACAATGATGCCGAAGTCTCTCAAGTTTCTCGCAGCCGCAGTGACCGCGTCGCTGCTCGCGACCATGGCCTATTCGCCCGCTTCGGCGGGCGGCAGCTACGGGGGTGGCGGGTCCGGCCCCAGTTGCCATCATGGCGGCGGCGGAGGCCATGGCGGCATCACCATCTACAAGCCGGTGACCATCAACACCAACATCAACATCTATAAGCCGGTGACGATCAACACCGACATCAACATCACGAAGAACATCGACATCGAAAAGAACGTCACCATCAACAAATCGATCGTGATCAACAAAGGCAGCGCGGAAGCGTCGGCCTCGGCAAGCGCCGAAGCGGCGGCGGGCGCCTTTGCGCGGGCGGGTGCAAGTTCCGGCGCCGTCTCCGGCGGCGGCAGCTATGTGGAAGACACTGTCGTCAACCGCAACGCCGAGATGGGCACCGTCAACACGTCGCAGGGTTGCGACATGCAGGAAGCGACCGTGGTCAAGGCGATCCATGCGGTCTGCATGTCGGCGGACGGCCATGAATTCCCGGCCTCGCACATGGTGGCGGAAACCTGGATCGATGCGTCCTATGAAGGCGAAATCGCGCGCTGCATTCCCGGCTCCACGATCAAGATCGTGATCGGCGACGTCG
>JBEKLK010000202.1:0-6597 GCA_050010235.1 Rhizomicrobium sp. | reverse complement strand
GTCGAGCGGCAGATTTCCGGCGAACACGCCGCGATGAAAGTTCTGGAGGCGGATTGGGTGCGCGTCGCCGATCCGGCCCGCATCCAGGAATTGGCGCAAAAGAAACTGGGCCTCGGCGACACGCCCACCATGGAACTCTCGTCACTCGAATTGCTGCCGCGCCGCAGTGAAACCTCGCCGCTCGGCGACACGCCGCTCACGCAGGCGAGCGCCATGGTCACGCCGCAGCCGTCGGATCCCCGCTTTCATCTTGCTGCGTTGCACGACGGCAATTGAGCTGTGACGGCTGGGGCGCCCGATACGATCATCCAAAGGCGCATCGCCATCGCGGCCGGACTCTGCGTGATGGCGTTCGCGCTGATCGGCGTGCGGCTCGTCGACGTCATGGCGTTCAAGGGACGGGTCACCGGCGTGGAGGCCGACGTCCAGGACCACCCGCAAGGCGCGCGCGCGGACCTGCTCGATCGCAACGGCGCGCTGCTCGCGCGCGACCTGCCGGTCTACGATCTTTACGCAAGGCCGCATGCGTTCTGGGACAGGAATGAAGCGGCGCACGATCTGGCTGCCGCGACGGGAGCCGCCGAAGCGCGCCTCGACCGCGTGTTCGCGAGCTCACACGATTACGCGCTGGTCGCGCGCGAACTGACCCCCGATGCGCGGGATCGCGTCATGCATCTGGGTCTGCCGGGCCTTGAATTCGAAGCGGCGGCGAAGCGCTTTTATCCCCAGGGCGATGCAGCGGCCCAGGTGCTGGGCATGACGGAACCGGGTGGCAGGGGCATCGCGGGCCTCGAACTCGGCCTCAACGCCCGGCTGGCCAATGCACAGCCGGGCGCATCGGTGGCGTTGTCGCTCGACATGCGCATCCAATACGCGCTGTCGCACGAAATCGAACAGGCCCGCGAGGAATTCACCGCGAAAGCGGCCGGCGGCATCGTGCTCGATGTGCGCACGGGCGAAATTCTCGCCATGGCGTCGCTGCCGGAAACGATAGGCGGCGCGCCTTTGCCCGACGGCGTCGATCCGCGCCGCAACCGGATGGCGCAGGACGTCTACGAACTGGGCTCCGTCTTCAAAATCTTCTCGTTCACCCTGGCCGTGGAAGACCACACCACGCGCATGGACGAAGTGTTTCCGGTCGGCAGCGGCTTCAAGATCGGGAAATATACCATCCACGACGCCGAGCACATGCCGGCCGAAATGACCGCGCGCGATATCCTCGCCCAATCCTCGAATGCGGGCACGGCGCAGATTGCCTTGCGGTCCGGGCCGGAACGGCAGCGCGCGTTTCTGAACAGCCTCGGGCTTCTCTCAGCGGCCCATTCGGAACTGCCGGAAAGTGCCGCACCGCTTGTTCCGCACCATTGGGGCGAAGTCGAAACGGCGACGGTCGGTTTCGGGCACGGCATCTCGGTCAGCCCGCTCGCATTCGTCACCGCGGCAGCCATCGTAGTTAACGGCGGACGGCGGATTACGCCGACATTCCTCAAGCGCAGCGGCGACGCACGCGGCGAACAGGTCATCAAGCCCGAGACCAGCGCCGCGATGCGGGAACTCCTGCGCTATGTCGTAACCAATGGCACCGGCAAGAAAGCCGACGTGCCCGGCTACGACGTGGGCGGCAAGACGGGTTCAGCCGAAAAGGTCGTGGGCCGCGGATATCTGGCCCATCATCTGCTGACGTCCTTCTGCGCAGTATTCCCTATCGACAATCCCCGCTATCTCGTGTTCGTCATGCTGGACGAACCGCATGGCACCAAGGAAACATTCGGTCTTGCGCTCGCGGGCTTTACGGCTGCGCCGCTTGCCGGACGTGTTATCGCGCATATCGCGCCGATGTTGGGCATGCCGATGACGGCCCCGACCAAAGAGAATTCATAATGGGACCACAATCGGGGACGACCGTATCGACGGGTAAGGTGGGCATCGGCCCCATGAACGGCGTCGAGAAAATCTCCGGGCTCGCGAGCGACAGCCGCGAGGTGAAACCCGGCTATCTGTTCGCGGCGATCCCCGGCATGCGGACGGACGGCAAGACGTACATGGCCGACGCGGTTCGCCGCGGCGCCGTGGCGGTATTGGGCGCGCCGAACATCCGCGCCGATGCAGAGTCTCTGGGCGTTCGCTTCATCGCCGACGCCAATCCCAGGCTGCGGCTCGCGCGCATGGCTGCGGCGTTCTTCGGCCAGCAACCGCAGACCGTCGCCGCGATCACCGGCACCAATGGAAAAACTTCGGTCTCGGTCTTCCTGCGGCAGATCTGGGCCGAACTCGGCCACAAGGCCGCCAGCATGGGCACGATCGGCGTCGTGGCTCCCTCCGGCGAGATCAAACTCAATCACACCACGCCCGATCCGATCGAGATGCACGCGCTGCTGGCGCAATTGAAACGCGAAGGCGTCGAACATCTGGCGATCGAAGCGTCGAGCCATGGGCTCGACCAGTATCGCATCGACGGCGTGGATGTCGCCGCCGTGGCGTTCACCAACATCACGCGCGATCATTTGGATTATCATCCGGATTTCGAGCATTACCTTGCGGTGAAGCTCCGGCTTTTTTCGGACATCGCGCGCGCGGGCGGCGTTGCCGTCGTCAATGCCGACACGGATCAGGCGGACAAATTCATCGCGGCGGCGAAGGCGCGGGGATTGCAGCTGATGACCGTTGGCTTCCGCGGCGACACGCTCAAGCTCGTCGCCCAAACGCCAGGCGCGAACGGACAGATCCTGAGCGTCGCATTTGCGGGCCGGACGTTCGAGATCGACTTTCCGCTGGCGGGCGGTTTCCAGGCGTCGAATGCGCTAGTGGCCGCGGCGCTCGCCATTGGACTTGGCGATGCGGCCGAAAAAGTCTTCGCGGCGCTGGCAAAAATCAACGGCGCGCCGGGACGGTTGGAGAAGGTGGCCATTACGGCTAGCGGCGCTCCCATCTTCGTCGACTATGCCCTCACGCCCGATGCCCGGGAGTCGGTGCTGAACGCGATGCGTCCTCATGTTAGCGGCAAACTTCGTCTCGTATTCGGATGCGGCGGCGATCGCGACACGGGCAAACGGCCATTGATGGGCGCGATTGCCGCACGGCTCGCCGATTCCGCAATCGTGACCGACGACAACCCCCGCAGCGAAGATCCGGCGCAAATCCGCCGAGAGATTTTGGCCGCATGCCCGGCGGCGTCTGAGATCGGTGATCGCGCCGCAGCCATTCGTGCGGGCGTTGCGGCCTTAAGCGCCGGCGACGTGTTGGTGATCGCAGGCAAGGGCCACGAGACAGGTCAGATCGTGGGCGGGGAAACACGCGCCTTTTCGGATTCGGAAGAAGCTGTGAAATCGGCAAAGGCCCTGGGCGGACGAGCCGTAGGGGCGCGGTCATGAGCGCTCTATGGACATCGGCGGAAGCCCAGTCCGCGACACTCGGCGAAGCGACGCGCGCCTTCGAGGTGACGGGTCTTTCGATCGACACCCGCACGCTCAAACCCGGCGACCTGTTCGTCGCGCTCAAGGGCGATGCGCGCGACGGCCATGATTTCGTGCGCGCGGCATTCGATGCGAAGGCCGGCGCCGCGCTTGTGGCGCGTGCGCCCGCGGATATCACCAAGGACTCCGCGCTGCTCGTGGTCGCGAACACGCAACGCGGCCTCGAGGATCTGGCGCGCGCGTCACGCGCGCGGTCGCGCGCAAAGATCGTGGCCGTCACCGGCAGCGTGGGCAAGACGACGACCAAGGAAATGCTGCGCCTCGCCTTAGGCGCGCTGGGTTCGACCTGGGCGTCGGCCGCGTCCTACAACAATCATTGGGGCGTGCCGCTTAGTCTGGCCGCGATGCCGCGCACGACCGCATTCGGCGTGTACGAAGTGGGCATGAATCATTTCGGCGAAATCCGCACGCTGGCGGGTTTTGTGCGTCCGCATGTGGCGTTCGTCACCACGATTGCGCCGGCGCATCTCGAATTCTTCGGAAGTTGCGAAGCGATCGCCGACGCCAAATCGGAAATCTTCGAAACCATCGTTCCGGGCGGTGCGGCACTCGTTCCGTCCGACAGCCCTTACGCCGAACGGCTCACGGCGCGTGCGAAGCAGGCCGGAGTTGGTCGCATCCTCAGTTTCGGCGCTGCCGCGAAGAGCGATGCACGTCTCGTGTCGATGTCCGAAGGCGGCGACGGCATGAAGATCGAAGCCGATATTCTCGGCCGCTCCTGCACCTTTCGCATCGGGGCACCCGGCGCGCATATCGCACGCAATGCCGTGGGCGCGATGCTTGCGGTCGCGGCGCTGGAAGGCGATGTCGTCAATGCCGCTGCGGCGCTGGCCGCATTCTCGGCGCTCAAAGGCCGCGGCGCGCGTTTCGGCATTCGGGCCGGCGATGGAACCGCCACCGTCATCGACGAAAGCTACAACGCCAATCCGACCTCCATGGCGGCGGCCCTCGCGCTGCTGGGAAGCAGCCAGCCGGGCAGCGGCGGACGCCGCATCGCCGTTCTCGGCGACATGCTCGAATTGGGTCCGGAAGGCGGAACGCTGCACGCAAACCTTGCGCGCGACGTCGAAGCCGCGAAGGCCGATCTCGTCTTTGCCTGCGGTGCGCAGATGGGTGCGCTGTGGGACCGACTGCCGCCATCGTGCCGGGGCGCCTACGGCAAGACATCGCGCGACATCGTCGAACAGGTTGCCGCCACGCTGCGCGACGGCGACGTCGTGCTGGTGAAGGGGTCGCTCGGAAGCAAAATGGCCGTGATCGTCGACGCGCTCAAATCGCGCGCGACGCCGGCGTAAGGGGGAAGCGGTGTTTCATTATTTCCTTGTCCCGCTTTCCGACCGGATCGGCGTGCTCAACGTCTTTCGGTACATCACCTTCCGCGCGGGCGGCGCGATCATGACCGCGCTTCTGATCGCGTTCGTATTCGGACCTGCCATGATACGCTGGCTGCGCCTGAAACAGGGCAAAGGCCAGCCGATCCGCGTCGACGGCCCGCAACGCCACATCATCGAGAAGCAGGGTACGCCCACCATGGGCGGCCTGCTGATCCTCGTCTCCACGCTGGTCGCGACATTGCTGTGGGCCGACCTCACGGACGCCTATGTCTGGATCGTTCTGTTCGTGACCTTGAGTTTCGGATTGCTGGGTTTTGCCGACGACTACATGAAGGTGACCAAGCGGTCGTCCGCCGGCGTGGCCGGTCGCATGAAGCTGTTCGTGCAGATTACCGTCGCCGTCGCCGTGAGTTTCGCCGTGATGAAGCTCGAAGAGCCGTCGCTGTCCGGCGTCGTCGCGTTTCCGTTCCTGAAGACGATCGCGGTGTCTCTCGGCTGGGGCTTTCTCGCCTTCGGCGCGCTGGTCATCGTGGGCGCCTCCAACGCGGTCAATCTGACGGACGGTCTCGACGGTCTCGCTATCGTTCCCGTGATGATCGCGGCGCTGGCTTTCGCTCTCATCGCCTATCTCGTCGGCAACGTGAAATTCGCCGACTATCTCGAGCTCCACTATGTTGCGGGAACGGGCGAACTGGCCGTGTTCCTTGCCGCGCTGATCGGCGGGGGTCTCGGCTTTCTCTGGTACAACGCGCCCCCCGCCATGGTGTTCATGGGCGACACGGGCTCGCTGTCCCTGGGGGGAGCGCTGGGAGCCGTGGCCGTCGCCTGCAAGCACGAGATCGTTCTCGCCATCGTGGGCGGCCTATTCGTGATGGAAGCGGTTTCGGTCATCGTGCAGGTCGCATCGTTCAAGCTGACCGGCAAGCGCGTGTTCCGCATGGCGCCGATCCATCATCACTTCGAGCAACTGGGCTGGAAGGAGCCGACCATCGTGATCCGTTTCTGGATCATCTCGGTCGTGCTCGCGCTCATCGGCCTTTCGACGTTGAAGCTGAGGTAGCGCCGTGATCCCCGCCCGCTCCTTCGCGAATTGCGACGTCGGCGTCTTCGGGCTGGCGCGCTCCGGCGTGTCGTCCGTCGCGGCGCTGAAAGCGGGTGGCGCACGCGTGTATGCGTGGGACGACAACGAGGCCGCGCGCGCAGCGGCGGAACGCGAAGGCGCCATCATCTTGCCGTTCCGCGAATGGCGGTGGGATCCCATCAAGGCGCTTGTCCTCAGTCCCGGCGTGCCGCTGACCCATCCGAAACCTCACGACGTTGTCGTGGCCGCACGCGCGGCCGGTGCCGAAGTGATCGGCGACATCGAACTCTTTGCCCGCGAGATCAGGCCCGATCCGACGAAGCCGGGCCGCTCGCCCGTCATTGCCGTCACCGGCACCAATGGCAAATCGACGACCACGGCATTGATCGGCCACATCCTTGCATCGGCGGGATTCGCAGCCGAAATCGGCGGTAATATCGGCAAGCCCGTGCTCGATCTCGCTCCGCCCAACGGCCGCACGGTCTATGTGCTGGAGGTTTCGTCCTACCAGGTCGATCTCTCGCCCGGGCTTGTTCCCGATGTGACTGTGCTGACCAACATCTCGCCCGATCACATCGATCGCCACGGCTCGATGGAGGGCTATGTCGCCGTCAAGACGAAGCTCCTGAAGCAGACGGCGAAGAGCGGACATGTCTGCATCGGTGTGGACGATGCGAACACATCGGCCATTCACACGCGCCTGTCTTCG
>JBEKLK010000201.1:0-6622 GCA_050010235.1 Rhizomicrobium sp. | reverse complement strand
AAACAGGGTCTCGAAGGTGTCGCGCATGTCGTCCTGCGCCTGGCGGGCCACGTCTTCGTTGGGAAAATTCTGCGAAGCGGTGCGAAGAATCTGCAGTCCGTCGTGCCAGCGCTGTTTGGCGAAATAGAGCGCTCCCAGCTTTCGCAAGGTTTTCAATTCGAGCACGTCGCCGCGCCAGCGATAGCGCAGCATCTCGAGCTGAGGGATTGCGCCATCCTGCGACACCGTGCCGGCCGCAAGGCCCGCTTCCACCCGGGCATAGATCGCTTTCGCGGCCGCGTGCTCATCACCACTGTTTTCGATTGCGCCGAAAAGATCCATCGAGTCGCGCGTACGGCCCTCTTGTGCATAAAGCTGTGCCCGGGCCAATTGGGCATCGAGCACCAGGGACTTCGGCAGATCTTCCGGCAGCCGCGCCAATTCCGAGTCCGCGGTTTCGATGCCGCCGGCCGCGAGCGCAGCGTTTGCTTCCGCGATACGCGCCCGCGCCTGCCAGTCCGCGGGGTAGCGGTGCAGAACGGGATCGGCCAACGCCAGCGATTTGCGCGCGCCATCCCAGTTTTCCAGCGCTGCTTCCGTCAGACCGCGCCAGAGAGCGGCGTGACGATTGTTGTCGAAGGCCTGGCCCGCGATGTCGTTATGGGCATCGCGATAGCGACCCATCATGAAGTCTGCCGCGGCACGCATGGTCTGAAGTTGCTGATCGCCCTGTAGCGAAGGATCGCTCGCCTGCGTCAGGTCGATGAGGCCCAACGCTTCGGGTCCAAAACCGTTGCCGAGGTAGAACCGCGCCAGCGCAATCCGGGCGCGGTCCGCGTCCTCCGGCTTCATCGAAGCGAGTGTCTTGCGCAGTCGACGTTGCGCGTCGAGAAAGCTGCCGCCATTCCCATGCGCCCAGGCGGCCAGATCGAGAAAGCAGGGACCGTCACTCGTCGACGCCAGCGCCGCGGGGGAGTCCGCGGTTGCGAGCGACGGCGCAGTCAGTTGCAATCCGCCCGGCCGGTCGATGCTCACGCGCGACTGCGAGACGCGTATATCGAGATCGTCGGTCAGGGGCGTTATGACCAGGCCGGCGGCCGTCGGCAGAGCGGAGAATTCGGCATAGTTGTGCGATTCCGTCGTTGCGCGACCGAGTCCCGCGGGAACCACAATGAGGGAATCGCCCGCCACCGGATCGACGAGCGGCACGATGTGTGTGGCGCCCGGAATCAATGTCGAGAGCGCGGGTTTTCCGGGAATGTCGTCATTGCGAAGAAATGCGATAGCGGTCGGCGTCTCGCTGGCATGCGGCGCGAGGATCACGCTCAAATTCGAACCGTCGGCCCGTGCCGCAATCTGTTCCGGCTGCTTGAGGCCGATACGCAGCACGGTGACGCCATTGCCGCTTGAGACGTCCACGGATGCGGGGAATTCGCCGAGCGCAGTTTTGAGATGGGCTGCATCAACGGTGGGCGCGCCGTCGACCACGATCCACGCCGTCATGTTGCGCACGAAAATCGCGACGGCATGTGTCGCGGCGCCCGGCAATGTGACGAGAGCGCCCTCGTGCGTGCGCTGGGCTTGCGCCTCATTTGTGGGCAGCGGAGGCGTTCCGGCAGGCGTAGCTGTCGCCGTGGTGATTTGTGCCGTCGTGGATTGGACCGGCGGCGAAGGCGTTGAAGGCGTATTGGAAGCGGCGGTCGACGGAGCCGGTGCCGCGGGCTGGGGCTGTGACGTCGGCGGTGCCGCCTGCGATGCGGGAGCGTCCGCTTTCAATTTCGCGGCCGTGTCCGCGATCTCTTTGGCTTGCGCGGTCGACGCGTCGTTGCCCGCGCCGGCCGCGAGTTTGGTGATCTTTGGTTTCTCGCCTTTCACGGCTCCCGGCGGATTATAGGCATCGGCGTCCGATTTGGGAGCGAGGATATCGAGCACGATTTTGTCGCCACTGCGGAAATCGTGAAAGCCGGAGGACGAGTCCGTCTCGAATTCGATTACGGTGCCTTTGTTTTCGACACGCCATCCCGCTTCTTTCACCCAAGGCGGAGAAACCTGTTCGAACGATGCGAAATCGGGCCGGGCCATCGCCTCGAAGCGGATCGTGATGTGCCCTGCGCCCGGGAACACGGCATAGGAAACATTCTTCGGCCAATCGAAAACCAGGCGCGTGAAATTGGAATAGGCGCCCGTCCGAATCGGCAGCGCGTTCAGCTTCGCGACATCCACGGCTGTGGCTTGCCGCGGCGGCGGCGGGGGAAGGTCCGGCGGCATTCCGGAAAAAGTCTGCGGCGTGAGATCGACTGCGATCTGGTTACCGGAGATGCTTGTATGGAGACGGACGCTTTGGGCAAGCGCGAAACGGAAGGTTTCGCCGTCCGGGTCGAGCCGTCCTCCAGAGATGTAGGTATTCAGGCTTTGAGCGATTGCGGCGGGATCGACGGCAATCTTGCGGTCGAAGGCAACGGTCAGCACGCCGTCGACCATTGCCAGTCTTGCGTGCGCCATCGGATCGAGCACGAAAATGATCCGGGCGAAGCCATTGCTGGTGGACGTGCTTGCGCTGTCGGCCTGGGCGCCACTCGTCGCCGCAAGCAACGTCAATGTCGCAAAGGCGGCGATCCTGCGAACGATTGCTCCGCTCGTGGCCGGTTCTGCCTTTGCGTGCGGCAGGAAATTTTGCGTGGCTCGCCGCATCCGTCTCGATCGCCTGTCTATTTTCCGCTTGCCGGAGCAGCCGCCGCAGTGACCGCGGCCGGAGCCTTTGCAACCGGCGCAGGAGCCGGAGACGCGCTGGCAGTTTGCGATCCGGCTACCGGTGCAGGCGCGGGCGGCGGAGCCGCAGGCGATCCGGCGGCAGCGGCCGGCGTCGATATCGCCGAATCCGTCGCGGATGCCGGGAGGGGTGTACCGGCCGGGGCAATCGAAGCCACTTGCGCAGGAACGGCCTGCGCCGTCTCGGGCAATTTGAGCTTATCCGCCAGCTTGACGGTGAGTTTTTGGGCTGCTTCAGGCTGCATCTGCGCGAGAATGGCACCCAGCACATCGGGCTTCATTCCCACCGCCACCGCGAGCAGGACGTCGTCGTTCAGATTGTTGAAGATGCGCGCGGCGTCCTTCGGTTTCATCGAGGAATAGGTTTTCACCAGCGAGTCGACTTGCTTTTGCTGTGCCGCATCGTGCTGCTGCAGCAAAGTCTGGATCAGCGTCTGCAATTGCTTCAGGTCTGCGATCTTGCCGTCGACGCGGCTTTCGGCTGCCGCGAGCAGGTTCTCGCGCATCTCGAGATCGCGTTCGCGGGCGTCGAGTTCGGCGCGGCGCTTGGAGAGACTCGTCAACACGTCCACTTGCCCGCTGGAAGATTCGGGATCGTCGGCCGAATCGCCCGCGTCGGCTGAAGACGCGGGATCCGTCTGCTGCGGTGCAGGTGTAACGGTCGCCGCGTCCTGTGCGCGCGCTTCAAGCACGAGACCGGTCGTCTTCAATCCAAGAAGGACGATGCCCAACACCATGACCGCGGGGAGCAGGCGGGGGCGCCTGAAGAGGTTGCCAAGCTTCACCGAACGTTCCTCAGGGATTCCGGACGCAACGCTTCGAGGCGGTTTGCAAGGATGGCGGGTGTGGCACCGTTCGCGCTCGCGCGAGACGCCCCCGCGGTACGGTCGATGCGGTCCGCAATGCGGTCGCCCGCCGATGTCAGCATGGACAATTCGTCGATGAGCCCGCGGGCGCGCGCGAGCCGTTCGTCGAGATTTTCAGCGGCGCCGGCAGCCGTGGCTTTGAGCGCACGCATGGATACGCCGGCGTTGACGATCGCGGCATTGAGATCGCCGATCGTTTCCTTGAGTCCGTCCTGGCCCTTCCTCAAGGCGGACAAGCGGCGCTCGAGCACGGCGCAATAGCCGATTGTCGCCAGCAGAAGTCCCGAAAGCGCCAATTCGACGATCAATGAGACGGTCATTCCGCTCTCCTTCTAAAGTGCGCGCGAGGCGTCGGTGCGTTCGATCGCCTCATCGACTCTGACGGCGACGGAAGATCCGACGCGCCCCATCCGTCCGCGCAGCAGCGGAACACCGCCGCAGCGCAGTTCGATCTTGGAATCGGGACCCGAGTTCAGCATCACGGTCTGGCCGACTTCCAGATTCCGGATCTTGCTGAGCGACATGATCTGCTCGTCGAGAATGGCGTCGATGTCGACTTTGGTGGACCACAATTCCGTTGCGAGATGACTCTCCCAGATCGAATCGCGTCCGAACTTTTCGCCCATGAATTGCTGCAGAAGAAGCTTGCGGATGGGTTCGAGCGTTGCATAGGGCAGGAGCAATTCCGTGCGTCCGCCCCGGTCTTCCATGTCGATGCGCAGCTTGACGAGAATGGCGGCGTTGGCGGGCCGGGCAATCGCGGCGAAGCGGGGATTGGTCTCCAGACGGTCGAGCACGAAATTGACCGGCGCCAGAGGCTCGAAAGCCTGGCACATGTCCTGGAGAATCACCTCCGTCATGCGCTGGACCAGCGTGCGTTCGATCGTCGTGTAAGGCCGGCCTTCGATGCGCATGGCGGCAGTGCCCCGGCGACCGCCCAGAAGCACGTCGACGATCGAATAAATGAGGTTCGAATCGACCGTGAAAAGCCCGTAATTGTCGAGTTGTTCGGCACGAAACACCGCCAGGATCGCCGGCAGCGGAATCGAATTCAGATAGTCTCCGAAGCGTATGGACGTGATGTTGTCGAGGCTCACTTCCACATTGTCGGAGGTGAAGTTGCGCAAGCTCGTCGTCATCAGCCGCACGAGGCGGTCGAAGACGATTTCGAGCATCGGCAGCCGCTCGTAGGAGACCAGCGCGGAGTTGATGATCGCGCGGACGCCGCTCTTGTCCTGCAGGCTGTCGTCGTTGACGTCGAAACCGAGCAGGCTGTCGATCTCGTCCTGGTTCAGGATGCGTTCGGCGCTGGCGGCGACAGCCGTCTGGGCCGGGGCGTCGTTCGGCGCGACCGCTTCCGGATTCTCGACTGCGGGAGCCACGTCGGATTTTGCTATCTCGTCTTGGGGATCTGCCATCTGTCTTTCCGTTACTGAACGATCATTTCTTTGAGCAACACGTCGCGAACCGAATAAGGCGCTGCGGCGACATTGATCCGGCGCAGCAACTCTTCCTTCAGGCGCATTACGCCGGCCGATCCGCGCAAATCGTCCACACGCAACTCGCGCAAATAACTCTGGAACTGATCCACGATGCGCGGCATCAGGATCTGCAATCCCGGCTTCTCGTCGGCCGCATCGAGTTCGAGCGAAACGGAGAGTTTGAGATAGGCCGGCGTCCCGTCGGCCGTCTGGATATTCACGACGATATCGGGCATGTCGAAAAAAGCGACTTGCGGCGCGACCAGAGGCGTAGGTCCTCCGCCGGCCATTTTCGTTTTGTGTGCCTCGCCGGAACCGCTGAAGAACAGGAAATAGGCACCGGCCCCGAGCCCCAACACGAGGACGAGCGCGCCGGCGGCCGCGATCAAGAGGAATTTCTTACCAAAGCGTTTATTCGGCGCCTCGGTTTCGACACCCTCCGCGTCCTGCTCGGACTCCGCCGCAGCGGCGGATGATTTTGACGTGTCCTTGGCCATCGCATTCTCCGGGCGCGCACTCCGCGCATGCTCAGGGACGTTATGCAGGCATGGTTAAGGAGTGGTTCAAACCGGCCGTCGAATTCACGTATTCGGCAGCCTTCACCCGGCAGAGATTGCCGCATGAGGTCCCGAGCATCGCTAGAAACCCGCCAAATCCGGGGATTTTTGCATGGCACAACCGCTGCAGCAGGGAGCGCGAGGCCACAGGACCAGAAAGGATCCCGGCGAGTCATGGACCAGACAATGCTCGTAAGCCTCTCGCATCAGATGGCGACCTACCAGGCTATGGATTCGATCGCGAACAACCTCGCGAACGTTTCGACGCCTGCCTTCAAGTGCGAGACGCCGACATTCCAGGAATACGTGTCGCAGGTTCAGCCCAGCGAGGGCGATCCGAGCAAATCCGTCAGCTACGTCCAGGAAACCGGCGTGGTGCGCGATCTCACGGAAGGCCCCATGGAATCCACCGGCGGGAAATTCGACTTCGCAATCCACGGCAATGGCTACTTCGCGGTGCAGACGGCGAACGGCGAGCGCTATACCCGCGACGGACATTTTACGCTCGATCTGAACGGCAAACTCTCGACCGAAGAGGGCGACGAGGTCGAGACGCAGGGCGGCGCGATGTCGTTCACGCCGCAGGATGGCGACGTCAACGTGGCCTCGGACGGCACTGTCAGCGCCACCATCAACGGAACGCAGTCCCAGATCGGCAAGTTGAAGGTCGTAAGTTTTGCCGACGAGCCGGCGCTGCAAAAGGAAGGCGGCGGCCTCTATTCGACGACCCAGACCGCCAACCCCGCGACCAATGTGAAGGTCGTGCAGGGCATGCTCGAGTCCTCGAACGTGCAACCGGTGGCCGAAATATCGAACATGATCGAAATCATGCGCGCCTATCAGGCGACAGCCGATCTGACCCAAGCCAAACAAAGCCAGGACATGCAGTCGATCGACAAGCTCGCCCAGGTCCAGGATTAGGAGAACTACCATGCGTGCTCTGAGCATCGCTGCCACCGGTATGCAGGCG
>JBEKLK010000200.1:0-6634 GCA_050010235.1 Rhizomicrobium sp. | reverse complement strand
CGGCATCAAGAACAAGATGGAATACGAGCAGCTCGAAATGCGCCGCTTCATCGCGCGCCACAAGCTTTCGAAGTTCCAGTTCAATCCGAATTTCCCCGTCAACACGCTCGCCATCATGCGTACCGCAGTGGCGGCCCAGGCAGCCGGCGAGCTGCGGCGCTATGTCGACGCCGTGTTCGGTTTCATGTGGGAGACGGGCCGCAAGATGGACGATCCCGAAGTGATCCGTGCGTCGCTCGCGGAAGCGGGCCTTGACGCCGATCGTCTGATCGCCGCCGCGCAGACGCTGGAGATAAAAGACCAATTGATGCGCAGCACGTCCGAAGCCGTCGATCGTGGCGTGTTCGGCAGTCCCTCGTTCTTCGTGGGCGACGAACTCTTCTTCGGCAAGGACCGCCTCAGCGATGTGGAAGAGGAAATCGTGCGGGCGAAGGCCGAGCATTAACCTCTTCGCCATGGACGGAACCCGCCGGGCCCACTATTCTTCGGCCGCTCGCGACCATATAAACGCCGGAATTCGCTTTGAGAATCCCGTGAGGCCGCCCGTTCAAACCCTGCCGTTGAGGTCCCCATGCTTGCTCCGTCACGACGCCTCGCCATTGCCGCCATGATCGCCGGCGCCGCCGCCATCGCGCCTTTCGCGTCCGCCCAGGCCGAAGACCCGACCCTGCTGGGCGCCTTCAACGCCTGGTCCGCCTTCACCAACGGCACGGGCGACGGCAAGGTCTGCTACGCGCTCGCTGCGCCGACCTCGAAAATGCCGGCCAAGGTCAAGCGCGATCCCGTCTATTTCCTGATCAACGACTGGCCGAAGCGCTCCGCCAAAGCGGAGCCGGAGATCGTGCCGGGCTATCAGTACAAGGACAATAGCAAGGTGACCGTCCAGGTGGGTTCCGACAAGTTCAGCTTCTTCACCAAGAATGAAGACGGCGTGGGCGGAGCTTGGGTCGAGCAGCAGCCCGACGAAGTGCGCCTGCTCGAAGCGATGAAAAGCGGCCAGCAGATCATCGTCACCGGCATTTCCAAGCGCGGAACGATGACGCACGACACCTATTCGCTCAAGGGTCTTTCGGACGCGCTCGACAAGATCCACACGTCCTGCGGCATGATGTGACGGTGTGAGCGCGTCCCTGATCGGCCTTGATTCCGAAGGGCTCGCGACCGCGCTGGGCGAGGCGGGTGTCGAACCCAAGGCGATCGCCATGCGCGCCCGCCAGTTGTCGAACTGGATTTACGTCCACGGCGCGCGCGATTTCGCGGCGATGACCAATCTCGCGAAGGATTTTCGCAAGACCATGGCCGAGCGCTTCACGCTGGCGCGCCCGGAGATCGTCACCGAGCAGATTTCGAACGACGGCACCCGCAAATGGCTGTTGCGCGCGGGGCCTGGCATCGAATTCGAGACCGTGTTCATTCCAGAGCCGGGGCGCGGAACCTTGTGCGTGTCGAGCCAGGTCGGCTGCACGCTCAATTGCCGCTTCTGCCACACGGGCACGCAGAAGCTGGTGCGCAATCTCACTCCGGCCGAGATCGTGGGCCAGCTTTTGGTGGCGCGCGATTCGCTCGGCGATTGGCCGTCGACGGGCGAGAACCGGCGCGTCACCAATGTGGTGATGATGGGCATGGGCGAACCGCTCTACAATTTTGAGAATGTGAAAGCGGCGCTCGCTCTGGTGACGGACGGCGACGGGCTCGCGTTGTCGCGCCGCCGCGTAACCCTCTCGACAGCAGGCGTCGTGCCGATGATCAAGCGGGCCGGCGAGGAGATCGGCTCGTCGCTCGCGATTTCGCTGCATGCGGCGCGCGACGAAGTTCGCGACGTGATCGTACCGCTCAACAAGAAATATCCGCTGGCCCAATTGCTGCAGGCCTGCCGCGATTATCCCGGGGCCTCGAATGCGCGGCGCATCACCTTCGAATATGTAATGCTGAAAGGCGTGAACGACAGCGTGACCGATGCGCGCGAACTGGTGCGCGGGATCCGCGGCATTCCCGCCAAGATCAATCTCATTCCGTTCAATCCCTGGCCCGATGCGCCTTACGAATGTTCGGACTGGTCGCAGATCGAGAAATTCGCCGAGATCGTCAATCGCGCCGGCTATGCAAGCCCCGTGCGCACGCCGCGCGGCCGGGACATCATGGCCGCCTGCGGCCAACTCAAAAGCGCCAGCATCAAGGAACGCGCGAGCGCACGCATGGCGCAAATGCGTTCGGAAGAACTCGCAAGAATGCCGGGGTAAAATTCCGCTCCCGCTTCGCCGTCAAATTTGCCCTATAGTTCGACGCCCAATTTACAGGCGATTGTCGTTCTGAAATAGTTCCTCCTCTATTTGTCATGGCCCGCGAAAGCGGGCCACCCAGGTGACGCCTGAAAATGTCGAATACCTACCACGTCTATATTTGTGCGAGCCGCCGTAACGGAACGCTTTACGTCGGCATGACGTATCTGCCGACGGGCATGGGAACATCGTGAAGGTTTGGTTCCGGGATTCACAAAGAAATACGGCGTCAAAATGCTCGTTCATTACGAAGAGTTTTCCGATGTCGGCTTCGCGATACATCGAGAGACGCGCCTGAAGAAATGGAAGCGCAAGTGGAAGATCGATCTTATTCAATCGCACAATCCGGAATGGCGCGACCTTTGTGAAACCTTGAACGCCTGAGTTGTGTCACCTGGGTGGCCCGCTTTTTCGGGCCATGACAAATTTTGTTGATGTTGGGGAGCACCGAACGGGCGACGAACATGAGAAAGCTTTCTTTCGACCTCACCGACAAAATCGCGCTCGTCACCGGCGGCAGCCGAGGGCTTGGTCGGGCGATGGTGCTGGCGTTTGCCAAGGCCGGCGCCGATGTCGTCGTCGCGAGCCGCAAGCTCGAGGCCTGCGAAGCTGTTGCGCGCGAAGTGGAGGCACTGGGCCGGCGCGCGCTGCCGGTCGCGGCCCATGTCGGCAAATGGGACGACAACGACAGGCTCGCCGCTCACGCCTATGAGCATTTCGGCCGCTTGGACATTCTCGTCAACAATGCGGGCATGTCGCCGCTGGCGCCGTCGCTTGCCGAGACGACCGAAGCATTGTTCGACAAGGTGATCGACGTGAATTTCAAGGGACCGTTCCGGCTGTCGGTGCTGGTGGGCGAACGCATGATTGCGGGCGCCGGCGGCGCAATCATCAATCTCTCCAGCACGGCCGCGTTCAAGCCGGAACCCAACACCATTCCCTATGGCGGCGCGAAAGCGGCGATCAATACGATGACGGTTGCGCTTGCCAAGGCGTTTGCGCCCAAGGTGCGCGTCAACTGCATCGCGCCGGGGCCGTTCCTTACCGATGTGTCCGGCGCATGGCGCGACAACGAGACCTACCGCAAATCGCTGGGCCTGCAGCGCTTCGGCGAGCCGGACGAAATCGTGGGCACCGCGCTTTATCTCGCAAGCGACGCGTCGAGCTACACGACCGGCGCGATCATCCGGGTCGATGGCGGGACGTGGTAGCGGCCCACGCAATCGCCTGTTCCAGCCGGTCATTGCCCCAGAACAATTCCTTGCCGATTGTGAAGGACGGCGCGCCGAACAATCCGCGCGCCACCGCTTCGCTGGTTTGGCTCTTAAGCATCTCCTTGTTCTCGGGCGTGTTCGCCGCAGCCAGTGCCGCCGCCGCATCGACGCCGAGTTTCTCGAGGATCGTGCCCAGCACCGAGTCGTCCGAGATGTCTTTCTGGTCGCCGAAATTCGCCGCGTAGACCGCCCGGCTGAAATCCGCCGTCCATCCGGCCGCTTCGCCGGCCAGCGCGAGCCGCGCCGCCTTCAATCCGTTTTGCGGAAAGCACACGGGCGGCAGTTTGAGCGGCAGGCCTTCCGCCTCGCAAATCCTCTCCAGGTCGCGCCACATATAGCGGCCCTTGGTGGGATAGATGTTGAACGGCGAGTCGGTCCAGCCTTGCGATCCGAAAATGGGCCCCAGCAGGAACGGACGCCAGCGCACCGCGACTCCCGCGCGGGTCGCAAGGGCCGCGATACGCATTGCCGCAGGGTAAGAATAGGTGCTGGCGAATTCATACCAGAATTCGAGTTCCTGCCTGTCTGCCATGTTCCGCCCGCGTTTGCCCCTATCGTTCCTTATCCTATAGTCCCGCACGAAATTGCGGGAGAGCCTCGTGGCGAAGAACGGCGTGAAGAAGGTGGTGCTGGCCTATTCGGGCGGCCTGGACACTTCGGTCATCCTCAAATGGCTGCAGACGGAATACGGCGCGGAAGTCGTGACCTTCACGGCCGATCTGGGGCAGGGCGCCGAGATCGAACCCGCGCGCAAGAAAGCCGAGATGCTCGGCATCAAACCCGGGAACATCTTCATCGAGGATGTACGCGAGGAATTCGTCCGCGATTACGTGTTCCCCATGTTCCGCGCCAATGCGGTGTATGAAGGCGTCTATCTGCTGGGCACCTCCATCGCGCGGCCGCTGATCGCCAAAAAGCAGATCGAAATCGCGGAGAAGACGGGTGCCGATGCGGTCTCCCATGGCGCGACCGGCAAGGGCAACGACCAGGTGCGCTTCGAGCTCGCCTATTATGCGCTGAAGCCCGACATCAAGGTGATTGCGCCGTGGCGCGAGTGGAATTTGGCGAGCCGCACGAAGCTCATCGAGTTCGCGGAAAAGCACCAGATTCCCATCGCGAAGGACAAGCGCGGCGAGGCGCCGTTTTCGGTCGACGCGAATCTGCTGCACTCGTCGTCGGAAGGAAAAGTGCTGGAGGACCCGGCGACCGAGGCGGACGCGATTGTCTATCAACGCACGATGAGCCCCGAGGAAGCGCCCGATAAAGCGACTTATATCGAAGTGGGCTTCGAGAAGGGCGATGCGGTCTCGGTCGACGGCAAGAAGCTGTCGCCGGCCTCGCTGCTCGCAAAGCTCAACGATCTGGGCCGTGCCAACGGTATCGGCCGCATCGATCTGGTGGAAAACCGTTTCGTCGGCATGAAATCGCGCGGTGTCTACGAGACGCCGGGCGGTACAATCCTCTTGCAGGCCCACCGCGGAATCGAATCCATCACGCTCGATCGCGGCGCGGGGCACCTGAAAGACGAGTTGATGCCGCGTTATGCCGAACTGATCTATAACGGCTTCTGGTTTTCGCCCGAGCGCGAGATGCTGCAGGCGGCCATCGACAGGAGCCAGGAATTCGTGAGCGGCACGGTCCGCCTCAAGCTCTACAAGGGCAATGCCATCGTGTGCGGGCGCTCGTCGAACCAGTCGCTCTATTCGAAGGACCTTGTGACCTTCGAGGACGACCGAGGCGCGTACGACCAGAAAGATGCGGCCGGCTTCATCAAGCTCAATGCGTTGCGCCTGCGCACGCTCGCGATGCGCCGCCGCAAGACGGGGAAATAACGCGCATGGCCGCAGCATCGAACAAGGATCAAATCGAATATTGGAACGGCCGCACGGGCCAGCGCTGGGCGGCCCAGCAGGAACGCATCGACTGGAACCTCGCGGAGATCACCGAGGCCGTCATTCCATTCGCCCATGCCAGGCCGGGCGAGCACATCGTCGATATCGGCTGCGGCTGCGGCACGGCGACGTTGATACTGGCGCGCGCGGTGGGACCGAAGGGTGCCGTCGCGGGTGTCGACATCTCCGCGCCCATGCTGGCCGTCGCCCGGGCCCGCGCGCACGCCGCTCAAGCGGACATTCCGTTCATCGAAGCCGACGCATCGGTGCACGATTTCCAGCCGACCTTCGATCTCGTGTTCTCGCGTTTCGGGGTGATGTTCTTCGCCGATCCGGGGCCCGCGTTCGCGAATATCCGCAAGGCGCTGGCGCCGAACGGGCGGCTCGCCTTCGTGTGCTGGCGAGCGATGCCCGAAAACGCGTGGGCATTTGCGCCGTTTGCGGCGGCGAAACATCTTTTGCCGCCGCAGGAGGCCGGCGATCCGCATGCGCCGGGGCCGTTTGCGTTTGCCGACGGCGCGCGCCTGACGGACATTCTCGCGCGCGCGGGCTTTCGCGACATCAAGCTCGAGAAATTCGACGGCCGCATGAACATGGGCGACACAGCCGCGGAGGCCGCCAATGAAGCGCTCAACATCGGGCCGCTCGCCCGTGCGGCGGCCGAGCTGGACGAAGCGACACGTGCGAAGATTCTGGATGTCGTCGCGACCGCGATGCAGAAATTTGCGGGCCCCCGCGGCATTGCGCCGGCCGCCGCGTGCTGGCTTGTAAGCGCGAAAGGATAAGGGTCCGATGAAGCCGGCATGGATCGCGCTGCTGTCGCTCTTTCTCAGCGGCGCAGCCTGCGCACAGGACGGATTTGAAAAGGTTCGATGCGGCGGCGATATCGCGGCGGCCGTCATCGGCCGGCGTGGTTCGGACGAGCCGGTCGCCGCGATAGAAGCCCGACACAAGGATATCGGTCTCGCGGATCTCGGCGCCGACGAAATCAGCGACCGGTTGAACGCGATATCGTGGCGGATATGTGGTCGCGAATATTTGCTTCTCGAGGACTCCGTCGTGCGGGATGTGCTGCCCCTGCCGCCGCATTCCAAACAATCTCCCGAATTTGGCGGAAGCTGCCAAATCGACGGCAAGGATTCGCCGGGCTACGTCGTCGCCATTCTCGACAATCGTGCCGGATCGGGAG
>JBEKLK010000199.1:0-6636 GCA_050010235.1 Rhizomicrobium sp. | reverse complement strand
CGGAGGATGACGAAAGGCCGGCCATCTGCGCGAGATTGGCGACAAGCACACCTTCGGCAAGTTTGGCGCGCGCAATTTCGAAAGTCGGCAAACCCTCAGCGAATGCGCCTTCCTCGAATGTGCGTCGCGCCGTCTCCGCCGCTTCATTCGCTGTCGGTCGGCCATGCACGATGGCGGTGGCTTCCGTCGCGAGAATCTTCTTCGCCTCGTTGAGTTCGCCGCCTTCGAGCTTTTCGAGACGGGCGATCTCGTCCAACGGCATGTCGGTGAACAGGCGCAGGAAACGGCCGACATCGCCGTCTTCGGTGTTGCGCCAGAACTGCCAGTAATCATAGGGCGAGCGCATATCGGCATTGAGCCACACCGCTCCCGAAACCGACTTTCCCATCTTCGCGCCGGACGAGGTCGTGATCAGCGGCGTGGAGAGTCCGAACAGCTGCACACTTTCAACCCGGCGGCCGAGATCGATGCCGCTCACCACATTGCCCCATTGGTCGGAGCCGCAGGATTGCAGGCGGCAGCCATAGCGCTTGTAGAGTTCTACGAAGTCATAGGCCTGGCAGACCATGTAGTTGAATTCGAGAAACGAAAGAGCTTGTTCGCGCTCCAGGCGGATCTTCACGCTCTCCATCGTCAGCATGCGATTGACGGAAAAGTGGCGGCCGATATCGCGCAGGAACGGAATATACTGGAGTTCGTCGAGCCACTCCGCATTGTCGATCATGATGGCATCGCTGGGACCTTCGCCGAATTTCAGCAGATGGCTGATGCCGGCCACCATGCTTTGCTTGTTGGCGTCGATCTGCTCGGGCGAGAGCAGCTTGCGCACCTCATCCTTGCCCGAGGGATCTCCCAGCTTGGTGGTGCCTCCCCCCATCAGCAGGATCGGGCGATGGCCAGCCTGCTGCAGCCGCCGCAGGGTCATCAGCTGCACCAGATTGCCGATATGCATGGAACTCGCTGTGCAATCGAAGCCGATATAGGCGGTCACGCGCTCCTTCAGGAACAGCGCGTCGAGGTCTTCGGCCGCGGAGCAATCGTAATAGGCGCCGCGCTCCACAAAGGTGCGGAGGAATTCGGATTTGAAGCGATTGCCGGCGGCGCTCATGTTACGGTCTCGTAGCGAAGGGGCAGGGATGTAGCACAGATGACGCAAGTGCAAAAAGCCAGGGCTGGACTCCTGTCGGCGATCATTCTCGCGCTCTGCTGCGCGGGATCAGCCTTTGCAGCCGGGCTGCCGGAGCCGCTCGATGGTCCCAAGCGCGTCTTTCAGGACGACCTGCTCGATCATATGACGGGCAGTTGGACGATGACCGGCGCGCTGGTCGGCGAACCGATTCGCCACGATGTCGAGGTGCATTGGATTCTCAATCACCAGTTCCTGGAAATTCATGAATTGGATACTGCCCCGGTGAGGGGCGGCGGTCCGGCCTACGAAGCGATGCCGATCATTGGTTACGACAATGCGAGCGAGCGTTACATCGCGCATTGGATCGACATCTATGGCGGACGGTTTTCGGAAACGCTGGGCTATGGCAAGCGCACCGGAGACACCATCGAGTTCGTGTTCGAATATCCCGACGGACCGTTTCACACGGCACTCCGCTGGCTGCCGGAGCGGCAGCAATGGCAATGGCTCATGACGCGCAAGAACGCGGACGGAAAATGGGTCGGATTTGCGGAGATGACGCTGAAGAGGCGGACGTCGAACTGACGCTCAATCTTCCTCTTGGGTCTTGATGCCCATTGCATTCGACACATAGGCCTCGACGGACTCGACGACTTCCGCCTCGTGCTTGTCGAAGAAATGGTTCGCACCTTCGATCTTGTCGTAGGTGACCTTGATGCCGCGTTGCGCGGACAGGCGATCGACGAGCTTCTGCGCGTCGACTTCCGGCACGACCTGGTCTTTCGTGCCGTGCACCATCAAGCCCGACGCGGGGCAGGGCGCGAGGAACGCGAAATCGTACATGCTGGCCGGCGGCGCAATGGACACGAAGCCGGTGATTTCCGGTCGCCGCATCAAAAGCTGCATGCCGATCCAGGCGCCGAAGGAAATGCCGCAAACCCATACGAAAGACGGGTTGGGATAGAGCGTGTTCATCCAGTCGAGCACGGCGGCCGCATCGGACAATTCGCCCGCGCCGGAATCGAACGTGCCCTGGCTGCGGCCCACGCCGCGGAAATTGAACCGCACGGTCGTGCAGCCCAGGCGGTGAAACATGTGAAACAGGTCGTAGACGAGCGGGTTGTTCATCGTGCCACCGAACTGCGGATGCGGATGCAGCACGAGCGCCATGGGGGCGCCGGGCGCCTTTTGGCGCTGGTAGCGGGCTTCGATTCGTCCGGCAGGGCCAGGCAGGATGATGTCAGGCATGGAATTCGGGTCTCGTTCTGGCTGCCATGGCAGGCCCCCCGGTGTTCCGAGCATTTGACTCGGATATAGAGGAGGCACGTTCGGACAGAATATCCCTTGTTTTCAGGGCATTTTCGGCTGGACGGAGGGGTGCGGCGCTCAATTCTTGACCACGTTAGTGGGAATATCTATATCCGGCAGGGTGACACCCGCAGCGCCGGCGGCCAGGGGCCCCGTTTCTACACCGAAGCGACCCCCAAGAAGCAAGCACGGAATTGTCGGGCATTCAGGAGTGACGAACGGTGAGGCTGAGCACAAAAGGCCGCTACGCGGTAATGGCCATGGCGGATCTGGCCGGAAACGAGGGCGGAACCCGCCCCGTATCCCTGGCGGAGATTGCCAAGCGCCAGGAGATTTCGCTGTCCTATCTTGAACAGCTTTTCGCAAAGCTGCGCAGGGGCGGGCTGGTGCGCAGCGTGCGCGGTCCCGGCGGCGGATATCGCCTGAGCCGTCCCTCGGCGGAACTGCGGATCGCCGACATCATCCTGGCCGTGGACGAGCCGATTGCGGCCACGCGCTGCAAGACAGGTAGTCCTTTGGGCTGCACCGGCACGACCACGCGCTGCGTGACTCACGATCTGTGGGAAGAGCTGGGCCGGCAGATTCACGTGTTCCTGTCGTCGGTCTCGCTGGCCGATGTGGTGGAGAAACGAGTTCTCGGCCGCGCGAGGCCCTGCGAAGCGAAATCCGACGCGCGCGAAGCTGCGTGAGTTCGGACGCAAAGCGCACATGACTTATCTCGATCACAATGCGACTTCGCCGTTGCGTCCCGAGGCGCGGGAAGCGATGTCGCGCGCGATGGGGACGGGCGGCAACCCATCCTCCGTACACCGAGCAGGTCGTGCGGCGCGCGCCTTGGTGGAAGAGGCGCGCGATAAAGTGGCTGCGCTTGTCCACGCGCGGGCGCAGGATGTGATCTTCACCAGCGGCGGCACGGAAGCCAACGCGCTTGCGCTCTGGGGTGCGGTTCACGGCGCGGCGGATGCGGAAGCGCGGATCACGAGGTTGTTTGTGTCCGCGATCGAGCATGATTCGGTGACGGCGAATGCCGACGCGATTGCGGAGCGGATGCCGGGCGTGCGCCTGCAGACAATAGCGGTCACGCGCTCGGGAATTGTCGATACCGAAAACCTGCGCGTGCTGCTGCGCGAAGGCAAAGGCCGTGCGCTCGTCGCCGTGATGTTTGCGAACAATGAGACGGGCGCGATCCAGCCGCTGGAGCAGGTTACAAAGCTTGCGAAAGAGGCCGGTGCGCTGCTGTTCGTCGATGCCATCCAGGCGGCCGGCAAGCTGGATATCGATTTTGTGGCGCTCGGCGCCGATTATCTCACGCTCTCGGCACACAAGCTGGGAGGGCCGCAAGGCGCGGGTGCATTGATCGTGAAGGACGGCGCGCCTTTCGCTGCGCAGATATTGGGCGGCGGCCAGGAACGCGGCAAGCGCGCCGGTACGGAGAATGTCGTCGGCATTGCCGGCTTCGGTGCGGCCGCAGAAGCCTCGTCGCGCGATCTCGGTTCGCAGCCGCGGATCGAATTGCTGCGCGATCGCTTCGAGCACGGCCTCAAGCAGATCGTTCCCGATGCGATCGTCTTCGGCGAAACGCGTCTCGGCAACACCTCCAATTTCGCGCTGCCCGGGGTTGCCGCGGAGACGGCCGTGATCGCCCTCGACCTCGACGGTGTGATGGCGAGTTCGGGGGCCGCGTGCTCCTCCGGAAAAGTGAAGCCGTCGCATGTGTTGCGCGCGATGGGTGTGTCCGAAGAACTCGCGCGCTGCGCGTTGCGGGTCAGCTTTGGCTGGAATTCGACGGAACAGGACGCCGATGCGGCGCTCGCATCGCTCCACAAACTCGTTTCGCGCACCCGTTCGCGCGCCGCGGCCTGAGGCTCAGATGTCCGCTATCCGCGAAACCGCAGACCAGGTCGCCACGCTCGGCGAGAAATACAAATACGGCTTCGTCACCGACATCGAGATGGAGGTGACGCCCAAGGGCCTGAGCGAAGACGTGGTGCGCCTCATCTCGGGCAAGAAGAACGAGCCGGAATGGATGCTGGAATGGCGGCTCGGCGCATTCCGGCGCTGGAAGGAAATGACGGAACCCAATTGGGCGCGGGTCCATTATCCCAGGATCGATTACCAGAATTCGTCCTATTACGCGGCGCCGAAAACGGGCCCGAAGCCGCTCAGCCTCGACGAAGTCGATCCCAAGTTGCTCGAAACCTATGAGAAGCTGGGCATTCCGCTGCACGAGCAGAAGCTGCTGGCGGGCGTGGCCGTCGATGCGGTGTTCGATTCCGTCTCCGTTGCCACCACCTTCAAGAAGAAGCTGGGCGAAGCGGGCGTGATCTTCTGCCCGATCTCCGAAGCGATCCGCGAGCATCCCGACCTGGTGAAGAAATATCTGGGCTCGGTGGTTCCGGTCAGCGACAATTTCTTCGCGACGCTCAATTCAGCGGTGTTTTCGGACGGTTCGTTCGTCTATGTGCCCAAGGGCGTGCGCTGCCCGATGGAGCTGTCGACCTATTTCCGGATCAATGCATCGGAGACGGGCCAGTTCGAGCGCACGCTGATCATCGCGGAAGAAGGCGCGTATGTGAGCTATCTCGAAGGCTGCACCGCGCCCAAGCGCGACGAGAACCAGCTTCACGCGGCCGTGGTGGAACTGGTCGCGCATGAGGGCGCGGAAATCAAATATTCCACCGTGCAGAACTGGTATCCCGGCGACGAGAACGGCAAGGGCGGCATCTTCAATTTCGTCACCAAGCGGGGCGATTGCCGCGGCCGCGATTCCAAGATTTCCTGGACGCAGGTGGAGACGGGCTCCGCCATCACCTGGAAATATCCCAGCTGCATCCTGCGCGGCGACAATTCCGTGGGCGAGTTCTATTCCATCGCCATCGCCAACAATTTCCAGCAGGCCGATACCGGCACGAAGATGATCCATCTGGGGCGCAACACCCGTTCGCGGATCATCTCGAAGGGTATCAGCGCAGGCCACGCGCAGAACACCTATCGGGGGCTCGTCAGCGTGCACCCGAAAGCCGAGAACGCGCGCAACCACACCCAATGCGACTCGCTGCTGATCGGCAAGAGCTGCGGCGCGCACACCGTGCCCTATATCGAGAGCCGCAATCCGTCGGCGCGCATCGAGCACGAAGCGACGACGTCGAAGATCGCGGAGGACCAGTTGTTCTATTGCACGTCGCGGGGCATCAACCAGGAAGAAGCCGTGGCGCTGATCGTCAATGGCTTCTGCAAGGAAGTGCTGCAGCAATTGCCGATGGAATTCGCGGTCGAGGCGCAGAAATTGGTCGGCATCAGCCTGGAAGGCAGCGTGGGATGAGCGGCGTTCCAACAGTCCGTCTTTATCGTCCGGCGGGACCCAAGGAACTCGCGCTTGTGGAAGCAACGGGGTTCAAGGAGTTTCCTCCGCGTCTTCCGGACCAGCCAATTTTCTATCCCGTGACCAACGAATCCTATGCCACGCAGATCGCGCGCGATTGGAACACAAAATCGGACGACGGTCTTGGCTATGTCATGCGGTTTGAAGTGTCGGCCGCGTTTCTGGCGAATTACGAACGCCATGTGGTCGGCGGATCGGTGCACGAGGAATACTGGATTCCGGCGAACGATCTCGATGCGTTCAACGATGCGATCGTTGGACCGATAGAGGTTATTTCGAAATTCACCGCGGCAGATCGTGTCGCGCACGAAAACAAGGCTAGAGTTCATGCTTGAAATCAAAGATCTTCACGTCGCGGTCGGCGGCAAGGAAATCCTCAAGGGGCTGAACCTCGAGGTCCGCGCGGGCGAAGTGCACGCGATCATGGGACCGAACGGGTCCGGCAAATCGACCTTGTCCTATGCCTTGGCCGGCCGCGCGGGATACGAGATCACGAGCGGCTCCGTCGTCTACAAAGGCGAAGATCTGACGGCGCTTTCGACGGAAGCGCGCGCTGCGAAAGGTATTTTCCTTGCGATGCAATATCCGGTCGAAATTCCGGGCGTGACCACAATCAATTTTCTTAAGACCGCGCTCAACGCCCAGCGCCGCGCGCGCGGCGAAAGCGATCTTGATGCGGTGAGCGTGTTGCGGCTGGTACGCGGCAAGGCGGCGACGTTGAAAGTGCCCGAAGAGATGCTCAAGCGGGCGCTCAACGTGGGTTTTTCGGGCGGCGAAAAGAAGCGGCTCGAGATTCTGCAGATGGCGCTGTTCGAGC
>JBEKLK010000198.1:0-6682 GCA_050010235.1 Rhizomicrobium sp. | reverse complement strand
CTGCATATATTGGGCGAGATGGGCAAAGCCATCGGCCATGCGCGTTCGGAATTGGGCGAGCATGCGCCGCGCATCGAGCAGATCAAGATTCCGACCGACAAGATCCGCGAAGTGATCGGCACCGGCGGCAAGGTGATCCGCGAGATCGTGGAAAAGACCGGCGCCAAGATCAATGTCGAGGACGACGGCACGGTGAAGATCGCGTCCGCCGACGGCGAATCGATCAAAGCGGCGCTCAAATGGATCCGGGGCATCGTGGCCGAGCCGGAAGTCGGCGAGATCTATGACGGCAAGGTCGTCAAGGTGATGGATTTCGGGGCCTTCGTGAACTTCTTCGGTCCCAAGGACGGCCTCGTCCACATCTCGGAACTGGCGGCGCAGCGCGTCGGCAAGACCTCCGATGTGGTCAAGGAAGGCGACACCGTGAAGGTGAAGCTGTTGGGCTTCGACGATCGCGGCAAGGTCCGGCTTTCCATGAAGCAGGTCGACCAGGCGACGGGAGAAGACCTCTCGAAGAAAAAGCCCGCCGAGCAACAGGCGAGCTAATTCGCGTAAGCTCGACGTTTTGCGTTCTGCAAAGTACCCTCGTCCGGACTGGACGAGGGTATTTTTGTTTCCGCACGAAGGATCGTTCGATGCCCAAGATCGATTTATCATCCGTTCCCGAACACAAAGGCTCCGGCTATCCCGCGCCGTACCGCGAAGCCGCCGGCGCGCGCATCCGGCAGAGACTGGGAGACGCGGGCGGCCTCACGGATTTCGGTGTCAATCTGCTGCGTCTGCCGCCGGGCGCGTGGTCGAGCCAGCGGCATTGGCACAGCCACGAAGACGAGTTCGTTCAGGTGCTGTCGGGCGAAGTCGTGCTCGTCACCGACGCCGGCGAGCAGATATTGCGGGCCGGCGATTGCGCCGCGTTTCCCAAGAACAAGCCCGACGGCCATCATCTGATCAACAAGAGTGACAAGCTTGCCGTCTGCCTCGAAGTGGGCACACGCGCGCGGGACGACGACATGACGGTGTATCCGGACATCGACCTGCTGTTCGATCCGAAAGTCGACGGATACACCCACAAGGATGGAATGCCTTACAAATAGCTTTGTTCGTCGCGGCTTTGAGCATCTTGGGGGCTTGGGCGACGGAATTGCGACACGCTTTACCAATGTCGAACTATTGATGGTTAATCGCCGTTTGCCATTCTTGTGCGCTTTGATGTCCCCCGGTAGCGTTGCCGGGCGTGCGCGCGCGCCGGCGGTCATGGGGGCCTGACGAGATGTTTGTGGTGCTACGGTTCATCAGTCTCATTCTGATCGTGATCGCGCTCCTGCTGCTGGGCGCCGATATCGTCTCTTCGCTCGAGAAGGGCGGACAGATTACGGTGCGCAGCATCGAACAAATATGGTCGCTGCTCGACAAGAGTGGGGTGATCGCGTTCAAGGCATGGGTCGAGCATACATTGCCCTCTCCGATGCCCGCCTGGATCGAGAGCATGTTGCGGGTATGGGCGTGGGCTTTTGCGGGCCTGATCGGCGTGTTTCTCGCGTTCCTGTTCGGCCGCCGCACGGCCGACGCGGATTAGACGTCCCGGTTGGCCCCCGGAGTCCAAAGAACGTCCTTCGCGCCTTTGTCGTTCACAAAGCGGCTGGCCACGAACAGATGATCGGATAGCCGGTTCACATATTTCACGGCGGCGGCTCCCAGCTTTTCCCGTTCGGACAATTCGACGATCAGACGCTCCGCGCGCCGTACGATCGTGCGCGCCAGATGAAGATGTGCGGCGGCCGGCGTTCCGCCCGGCAGGACGAACGAGGCCAGCGGTTTCAATTCCGCGTTCATCGCGTCGATCTCGCGCTCGAGCCGATCGACCTGAGCATCGATGATGCGCAGCGCAGTCTCGCCGCGTTTGGAGGATTCCGGGACGCACAGATCGGCGCCGAGATCGAACAGATCGTTCTGGATGCGGGCCAGCATCGCGTCGACCTCGCCGTCGGTGTGGAGACGCGCCAGCCCGATCGCGGCATTCGATTCGTCGACCGTTCCGTAAGCCGCGATTCGCAATGCGTGTTTGGGCAGCCTTGTGCCGTCGCCAAGCGCGGTTTCGCCCTTGTCGCCGGTTCGGGTGTAGATTCGGCTCAGAATGACCATGCCGCAAAACTAGCGCGGACCCGCCCACAAGGCCAAGCGCCTGTCCGCCGGGGAGGAGTTGCGGGGAATTTGGCCGCCGCTATGATCCGGCCCGCGAGATACAGGCGCGAACGATCAGGAACCGGCCCATGCCCGTCGAAGCTCCCGAAATCATTGAAGTGGACACCACCCGCGTGGCCTGCGACGGCACCGGCGGTGCGCTTGGCCACCCGCGGGTTTACCTGGAGATGGGTGACGAGAATTTTGTCGAATGCCCGTATTGCGACCGGCGCTTCGTATTGAAACCCGGAGCCCACGCGCATTGACCGCGCGTGCGGCCGGCCGTCCGGTCAAGAAGGGCGATCACCTTTATCTGATTGACGGGTCCGGCTACCTGTTCCGTGCCTATCACGCGCTGCCCCCTCTTTCGCGCAAATCCGACGGACTGCCGACGAATGCCGCGTCCGGCTTCTCCAACATGCTGTGGAAGTTGCTCGAGGATATGAAGGCGGGCGACAGGCCTACCCATCTGGCCGTGATCTTCGATGCCGGCAAAAAGACGTTCCGCAACGACATCTATCCGCTCTACAAGGCCAATCGGCCAGATCCGCCCGAAGACCTCATTCCGCAATTCCCGCTGGTGCGCGAAGCGACCCGCGCATTCAACGTCGCCTGCGTCGAAGAGCCGGGCTTCGAGGCCGACGATCTGATCGCAACCTATGCGAGGCATGCGCGCGAGGCGGGCGCGCGCGTGACGATCGTATCCTCCGACAAGGATCTGATGCAGCTTGTCATCGACGGTTCGGTCGAGTTGTTCGACACCATGAAGAACAAGCGAATCGCTTCGGCCGAAGTGATGGAACGTTTCGGCGTGCCGCCTTCCAAGGTCGTGGAAGTGCAGGCGCTCGCGGGCGATTCGACCGACAACGTGCCCGGTGTGCGCGGCATCGGCGTGAAGACGGCCGCAGAGCTGATCAATGCCTATGGCGACCTTGAGACGCTTCTCGAGCGCGCGGGCGAGATCAAGCAGCCCAAGCGGCGCGAATCGCTTGTCGAACATGCCGACGATGCGCGCATCTCGCTCAAGCTTGTGACGCTCGACGATCGGGTGAAACTGAAGGAGGGGATCGACAGCTTCCTCGCGCGCGAACCCGAGCCCGCAACATTGCTCGGATTCCTCAAATCGATGGAATTTTCCGCTCTTGCGCGGCGTGCCGCGGCGCATTTCGGCGTCGAGGATCTGGATGCGATTCCGCCGGCTGTCGATCCGAAACGGCCCGCGCTTCCGGCGCCCCACGACGCAGCACCGGTCTCGGCGAACAAGGCACCGGTCCCGGGAGGCGCTGTGGCCAAGGGGACGCCCGGGGCCGTGATGGATCGCGGCCTGATCCTCAAGCCTATCGATCACGACAAATATGAATCGGTGACCACGCTCGCGCGGCTCGATCATTGGATTGCCCGCGCGCGCGAAATCGGCTGCGTCTGTGTCGATACGGAAACGACCTCTCTCGATCCGATGCAGGCAGGTCTATGCGGCGTGTCGCTTGCGGTCGTGCCGGGTGAGGCCTGCTACATCCCCTGCGGCCACGGTTTGCGCGAAGGGCTCGATCTCGGAGACGGCAAGAAGATCGTTCAGCTCGCCGAAAAGGATGTGCTGTCCCGGCTGAAGCCGCTCCTCGAAGACGTGAGCGTGCTCAAAATCGCGCAAAACCTCAAATACGACTACCTGATGTTTCTGCAGCGCGGCATCCGCATCGCGCCTTTCGACGATACGATGTTGATTTCCTATGTGCTCGATGCGGCGCTGCACGGACACGGCATGGACGAGCTTTCCGAACTGCATCTCAGTCACAAGCCCATCGCGTTCTCCGAAGTTGCGGGAACCGGCAAGGATCGTGTGACCTTCGATTGCGTACCGATCAAAGAGGCGACGCGCTATTCGGCGGAAGACGCCGATGTGACCCTGCGGCTGCATGCGCTCTTGAAGCCGCGCCTGGTCGCCGACGGCAAAGCCACCGTCTATGAAACGCTCGAGCGCCCGCTTGTGCCGGTGCTGGCCGATATGGAGCGAGCCGGCATTACGATCGATCCGGATCATTTGCGGCGTCTGTCCAACGATTTCGCGCGCGACATGGCCGCCATGGAAACCGATATCCACAAGCTTGCCGGGGGGACGTTCAACATCGGTTCGCCCAAACAATTGGGTGACATCCTGTTCGGGACCTTCAAGCTCGAAGGCGGCCGCAAGACGAAGACGGGCGCCTGGTCGACCGATGCCGATGTCCTCGAAGAACTGGCGGCCCAGGGTCACGACATCGCGAAAAAGGTCCTGCAATGGCGGCAGCTTCAGAAGCTGCGCGGCACCTATACCGAGGCGTTGCCGACCTACATCAATCCCCAAACGGGCCGGGTCCATACCTCTTATGCAATGGCTTCGACCTCCACCGGCCGCCTCGCCTCCACCGATCCCAATTTGCAGAACATTCCGATCCGCACCGAGGAGGGCCGCCGCATCCGTGCGGCGTTCATCGCGCCAAAGGGCTCGAAGCTGATCAGCGCGGATTACAGCCAGATCGAGCTTCGCCTGCTCGCCCATATCGCCGACATTCCCGCGTTGAAGAAGGCGTTCGCCGAAGGCCTCGACATCCATGCCATGACGGCGTCGGAGATTTTCGGCGTGCCGGTCAAAGGCATGCCCGGCGAAGTGCGAAGGCGGGCCAAGGCGATCAATTTCGGCATCGTCTACGGCATCTCGGCATTCGGTCTCGCGAATCAATTGGGAATTCCACGCAGCGAGGCCGACGACTACATCAAGAAATATTTCCAGCGTTTTCCCGGCATCCGCGATTATATGGAGCGCACGAAGGAGTTCGCGCGGGAGAAGGGGTATGTCGAAACTTTATTCGGGCGGCGCATCCACATCCGCGAAATCAATTCCAAGATACCGGGATTGCGCGGGGGCGCCGAGCGCGCCGCGATCAATGCGCCGATCCAGGGCGCGGCGGCGGACATCATCCGCCGCGCGATGATCCGCGTGCCGGATGCGCTCGCGAAGGCAAAGCTCAAAGCGAAGATGCTGCTGCAGGTGCATGACGAACTCGTCTTCGAAGCGCCCGACAAGGAAGCCGACGCGACGAGCAAGACGGTCAAATCGGTGATGGAAAAGGCGTCATTGCCGGCGCTGGAATTGTCGGTGCCGCTGGTCGTGGACTCCCGGGCGGCGCGCAACTGGGACGAAGCGCATTGATGAATTCAATATGAGTTGGCCGCATTTGACCGTCGGCGTTACGCCGCAATCGACTTCAAACCGGTCTCCGGCGTAATTCCGGCCTTTTCGAGAGTTTGCAGCAGCTCGCCCATCGCGGCTTCGGCGGTCGTTTTTTCGGCGCCTTGCGAAACATGTGCGACATAACCGGTGAGAAAGCCCGGCTGGCCCAATGACGTGAGCACGATGGCGCGCGCTTTTGCCGACAGGCGCCCTTCGGTCAGGATGCCTTCGACGCAGAGCCGCAAGGCCGCGACGGCTTTGTCCACCGGACTGGCGATTTTCTCGATGGATGTCAGAATCTTGGATCGCATTTCGACTTCGGAAGCGATCTTGTCGAGAATCTCGCAGATATCCCGGCGTTCCTTGTCCTGGAAGCCGCTGCGCCGGACGCGTGCTTGCAGTTCGGCCAAGCGCCTGAGCCTCGCGATTGGGGGTGTCTTGCCCGCGACGAAGTGAGTTTCGAACGAGGCGGACGTCAGGATCGGCATGGCGAAGAACGCGAGTTGCCGCTTGTTCTCCACGCCGACGATATTTTCCTCGATCAGCAACAACCGCTCGAGCTTTTCGTCGGGCGCGCCGGTTTCGGCCAGATGCTCGACGATGGATTCATTGGCCACCAGGCGGCGCGACCGCAGCGTAAACGTTGCGATGATATCCTCGTGGCTCAGATATTTGCCTTCGCCCAGCACAAGTTTGTTGGCGATACGCCGCAAGACCTTGAGTTCGTCGACCAGCGAAGCGGGGCAAAGCCGCCGCACGCTGCGTAACTCGGCGGAGATGCGTCGCGCGATCGCCGCGCGCGCATCGGGAAGATCGTCGACGTGGAAATGCCGGGCGAGCAGTGTCAGGCCTTCTCGCTTCGTTTGATCTTCCGGCAGATGTCCGAGAAAGAGCTCGACCAAAACCAAAATCGCCGCGCCCAGATTTTCCGTTTCGCCGATCAGCTCGTGCAGCGCCGCCGCCCCATTCAGGACTTCCGCCACGAGCGTATCGACCGTGTCGAGGAGCAGTTTGCGACCGGCGCCTTCCTCCGGCAATTCAAGCATGAGCGCGAGAAGCCTCAACAGCTTCTCATTCCAGTTCTTGGCCTCGCCCAAATGGCGCGCCAGCGAACCATTGAGGAGATATTGGCCGTCGGATTCCGTTGCGAGTTTTTCCGCGAGCGCCCCGAACTGTCCGGGCTGCACGACCGGGAAATAGCTCCGGCGCGAATCGCGATAGACGCGATGCATGGCCTTCGAGGTGAGATCGTTCAGGTTCTTGATGATCTGCTGGACCGATGCCGATGTGCTC
>JBEKLK010000197.1:0-6696 GCA_050010235.1 Rhizomicrobium sp. | reverse complement strand
GCCAGATTGAACATCATGGAGTTGAGCGCGATCGCATCGCGCAGATCCTCGCGTCCCACCATCTCGATGGTGAAGGCCTGGCGCGTCGGCACATCGAAGGAATTGATGAGACCCATGCTGGCGGCCAGCACGATCACCTCCCACACCTGCACCACATGGGCGAGCGTGAGCCCGGCCAGAATCGCGGCCTGCAGCATCGACAGGCTCTGGGTGACGATCAGCATGCGCCGCCTGTCCACCCGGTCGGAGATCGTGCCGCCGAAGGCCGACATGAAGAACACCGGCACCAGGCCGCAGAAGGAGGTGAGCCCCAGCAGGAACGGGGAATGCGTCAGGGTGTAGACGAGCCAGCCCTGGGCGACGGACTGCATCCAGGTTCCCATCAGCGAGATCAGTTGGCCTGCGAAAAACAGCCGGTAATTCCTGTGGCGGAATACGCGCAGCAACGCCAGCGCCGTAGGCGGCTGCAGGACTGACGCGTCGTCGGGCGGTGTGGCGTTGTTCATGGGGCGAACTGACGGCTTGTCATTAGCACGCGCTCCATGCTCCCGTCACAGCAAATCCCGAGATGAAAAATCATGGCCGCCATCGACGTGTTGTTTCAGCCCTTCCGGCTCAAATCGCTGACCTTGCCCAACCGCGTGGTCATGGCGCCGATGACCCGCTCGAAATCGCCGAATCAGGTGCCGGGCGAAAACGTGGCCGCCTATTATCGCAGGCGCGCCGAAGGAGGCGTGGGTCTGATCCTCACGGAAGGCACCTCGCCCGAACATCGCTCGGCGTCGAACGACGCCAATGTGCCGGCCTTCTTCGGCGAGGAGTCCCTTGCCGGCTGGGCCCGGGTCGTCAGGGAGGTGAAGGCCGCGGGCGGCCACATCATGCCGCAGCTCTGGCACCAGGGCGTCGTGCGCCACCCGGGAACGGGCCCCTATCCGGACGCACCCAGCATGAGCCCGTCCGGCCTCGCCAAGCCGGGCAAGAAGGTCGCCGAGCCGATGACCCAGCGCGACATCGACGACGTGATCGCGGGCTTCGCGAAGAGCGCGGGCTACGCCAAGGCGCTGGGCTTCGACGGCGTCGAGCTTCACGGCGCGCATGGTTATGTCATAGATCAGTTTTTCTGGGATGGAACGAATGCCCGCGAAGACGCATTCGGCGGCTCGCTCGAAAAGCGCACGCGATTCGCGATCGAGATCGCGGCGGCGGTGCGCGCGGCCGTCGGTTCCGATTTTCCGATCCTTCTGCGTTTCTCGCAATGGAAGCAGCAGGATTTCGCGGTCAAGCTGGCGCGCGATCCAAATGAACTCGAACGCTTCCTCGCGCCGCTCGCGCAAGCCGGCATCGACATGTTCCATTGTTCCTCGCGCCGTTTCTGGGAGCCGGAATTCCCCGAGACGGGCTCGGACTTGAACCTTGCCGGTTGGACGAAAAAACTTTCAGGCCTGCCCGCCATCACGGTCGGCTCGGTCGGCCTCAATGAGGATGTCATTACCGCCTATCGCAGCAAAGGCGCCGAGCCCGTCGGCATCGAACGCCTGCTCGACATGCTGGCGCGGGGCGATTTCGATCTCGTGGCCGTGGGGCGCGCCCTGATCGCCAACCCCGACTGGGCCAACAAAATGCGCGCCGGCCATTTCGATCGGCTGGTCGCCTACGAACCCACGGCGCTGGAAACGCTGGTTTAGTGCGGACCGTCGCAAAGCGGTAGCCCGCGTGGTCCCCCGCATTGACTCGCAATGCGCGTCGCTTAGTCTCTGGGCGATCCGGGCTCGGAGTTCATGGCGAAAGATTTTATCGGTTACAAGGCGATCACCGACGCGGCGCTCAGGGGCGTCGTGCGCGAAGCGCTGAAGCGCGTCGAGAAGCAGGGCCTGATCGCGGCGCATCATTTCCGCATCACCTTCAAGACCCGTTTTCCCGGCGTCGAGATTCCGGAATTCCTGCTCGAGCAATATCCCGAAGAAATGATGATCATCCTTCAGCACCAATATTGGGGTTTGAATGTGAAGGAGGATTTTTTCGAGGTGACGCTGTCGTTCAAGAAAGTGCCGGCAACGCTGACCATTCCATTCGCGGCGCTGACCGCCTTCGTCGATCCGGGCGTGCAGTTCGGTCTGCAGTTCAAGGAAGCGGAGGACACCGAGGGCGGGCTGAAGCGGGAAGACACCGCCTTGCAGGCAACCCCCATGATCGCGCCCGACAAGCCGAAGCCGGCCGCCTCTGCGGAGCCCGAAAAACCCGATGCCGAAAAACCTGCCGCAGCGCCCGGCGAAGTGGTAAGTCTCGACGCCTTTCGCAAGAAATAATCCCCGACATGACCAAGACACGCATGGAAACCGATACGTTAGGCCCTATCGAAGTTCCGGCAGACCGCTATTGGGGCGCGCAGACCCAGCGTTCGCTCGAGAATTTCAAGATCGGGGGCGAGCTGATGCCGCGCCCCGTCGTGCATGCGCTGGGCGTCGTCAAGCGCGCGGCCGCAATCACCAATGTGGCGCTGGGCGAGCTCGATCCCGCGCTTGCCAAGGCGATCGAGGCGGCCTCGGAAGAGGTGATCACGGGCAAGCTCGACGACAATTTCCCCCTGGTCGTCTGGCAGACCGGCTCCGGCACGCAGTCGAACATGAATGCGAACGAGGTGATCTCGAATCGCGCGATCGAGATGCTGGGCGGCACGATGGGCTCCAAGAAGCCCGTCCATCCGAACGACCACGTCAATCGCAGCCAATCCTCCAACGACTGCTTCCCGACCGCGATGCACATCGCGGCGGTGACGGAAATCCATCGCGTGCTGCTGCCGGGCCTGCATCATCTTCATGCCGCGCTCGCCGCGAAAGCGCGCGAATTCGCCGACATCATCAAGATCGGCCGTACGCATCTGCAGGATGCAACACCCGTCACGCTGGGCCAGGAGTTCTCCGGCTACGCCACCCAGATCGCCTATGGCATTGCGAGAGTCGAGGGCGCCTTGCCGCGGCTGTGCATGCTGGCGCAGGGGGGAACGGCGGTCGGCACCGGGCTCAATTGTCCGCCCGGTTTTGCCGAACGGTTCGCAGCCGAAGCGGCGAAACTTACGGGTTTTCCCTTCGTCACCGCGCCCAACAAATTCGAGGCTCTCGCGGCGCATGATGCATCGGTCGAGATGTCCGGTGCGCTCAACACTCTTGCCGCGTCGCTCTTCAAGATCGCGCAGGACATTCGCCTGATGGCTTCGGGCCCGCGCTCGGGGCTGGGAGAATTGAGCCTGCCGGAAAACGAGCCGGGCTCCTCCATCATGCCGGGCAAGGTGAACCCGACCCAGTGCGAGGCGCTGACCATGGTGTGCGCGCAAGTGATGGGCAACAATGTCGCCATCACCTTCGCCGGCAGCCAGGGCAATTTCGAACTCAACGTGTTCAAGCCCGTCGTGATCTACAATCTCCTGCAATCGATCCGGCTGATCGGAGATGCGGCCGTGAGCTTCACCGACCATTGCGTGAACGGCATCGTCGCCAATCGCGCGCACATCACTGCGCTGATGGAGCGCTCGCTGATGCTGGTGACGGCGCTGGCGCCCAGGATCGGCTACGACAATGCGGCCAAGATCGCCAAGACCGCGCACAAGAACGGGACGACCTTGCGCGAGGAAGCGGTCGGCATGGGTTTGGTCACGGCCGAGGAATTCGACCGCCTCGTCCGCCCCGAGGACATGATCCACCCCAAGGCGTGATGCGCGTTGAACGCCCTCAAAAAACGCTCGTTCACGATTGCCGGTCATCGCACCAGCGTGGCGCTCGAACCGGAATTCTGGGCCGTGCTCGAACGGGACGCGCAAAACGCGGGATCGAGTCTCGCCGCTTTTGTGGCCTCGATCGACGCGGCGCGCGGGCCTCGCCCGCTCGCAAGCGCGCTGCGGATTCACGCGCTTGCGGCGGCCCGGCGCGCGTCCTAGCGTTGGAGGTTGCAACGGAACGAACCCGATGATCACGCTCTATCACGCCCCGCGCTCGCGCTCGTCCAGCATCCTGTGGCTGCTCGAAGAATTGGGCGAGCCCTACAAAATCGAGATTACGCCCATCGTCTACGGCAACGGGACGGGCGCGTCCGCTCCGGACTCCTATCGCCGCATCCATCCGCACAAGAAAGTACCGGCGATCGATCACGACGGGACAGCGGTGTTCGAATCGGCCGCGATCGTCGCCTATCTTGCCGATGCGTTTCCGAAGGCGAAGCTGGCGCCGCCGATCGGCGACAAACGCCGCGGCCCTTATCTGACCTGGATCGCGTATTACACGGGCACCATGAATCCCATCGTCACTGCGCGGTTTCGGGGCTGGGACAAGGATACTGCGACCGGCTTCGGCACACTCGACGATATGGAATCGTTTCTCGCCGGCACGCTGGAAGCGCATCCCTATATTGTGGGCGACGAATTTACGGCAGCCGATATCCTCATCGGCGGCGCCGTGGAATTCTTCAAAACCAACCATCTTTCGAAACGCAAAGCCTATGACGACTATGTGGCGCGCGTGATGGGACGTCCGGCCAGACAGCGCGCCCTGGCCAAAGACAATGGCTGATATCGTCAATCTCAAGCGGGCCCGCAAGGCGAAAGCGCGCAGCGAAAAGGACGCGGCCGCTGCGGCCAACCGCACCAGGCACGGTATCGCGAAAAAATCGCACGACCTTGCCAAAGCGCGCGACGAGAAAACCAAACACGATATCGACGCGCACAAATTGACCGACGATGAGTGACACCAGGCCCAAGGGCCCGTTCTCCGACATTCTCGTCGTCGATCTGACGCGCGTGCTGGCCGGGCCCTATTGCGCGCTGCTGATGGCCGAGCTTGGGGCCCGCGTGATCAAGATCGAGCCGCCGCGGCACGGCGACGATTCGCGCATGGTCGGACCCTTCCTCAAGACCAAATCGGGCAAGACCAAGTCGGGCTATTTCCTCTCCATCAATCGCGGCAAGGAATCCATCGCGCTCGACCTCAAGGCGGACGGCGACCGCAAGATCTTCGACGCACTGCTCGCGCGCGCCGACGTGCTGATCGAGAACTATCGCGGCGGGACGATGGAAAAACTCGGCTTCGGCTGGGAAGCGCTGCATGCGCGCTATCCGAAACTGATCTATGCCGGCATTTCGGGCTTCGGCCATACGGGGCCTTATGCGCAGCGTCCCGCCTACGACATGGTCGTGCAGGCGATGGGCGGGATCATGAGTTTGACCGGCCATCCCGGCGGTCCGCCCACGCGCGTGGGATCGTCGATCGGCGACCTGACCGCAGGATTGTTCGGGCTCGGCGGAATTTCGGCCGCCCTCTACGACCGCACGAAAACCGGCCTCGGCATGAAGGTCGATATCTCCATGCTCGATTGCCAGGTCGCGATCCTGGAGAACGCGATCGCGCGTTATGTGGCGACGGGCGATGCGCCGGGACCTCTCGGCAGCCGGCATCCTTCGATCGCGCCGTTCCAGGCCTATGCGACGAAGGACGGCCATATCGTGATCGCGGCCGGCACCGATCTGCTGTTTGCGCGTGTGATGAAGGTCCTCGGCCAGCCGGAGCTTGCGGCCGATCCGCGCTTCCGCACCAATCCCGATCGTGTCGCGCATTGGCAGGCGCTGCAGCAGGAAATCGAAGCCGCACTCGCCGCGCGCAACTCGCAGGATTGGCTCGGCCCTCTCGAAAACGAAGGCGTTCCCTGTGCACCCCTCAACGACGTGGCCGATGTGATGGTCAATCCGCAGGTGGCGGCCCGCAACATGATCGTGACTGCGCTAGATCCCGATTTGGGGCCCCTCAAGATGCAGGGCAATCCGATCAAGATGTCGGCCTATGACGATCCGACGACGCGCGCACCGGCACCCGATCTCGATGCGGATCGCGCGGAAATCCTCAAAGAACTCGGGCTGGAATAGACGTGCATTGCGCCATACATGACAGGGGCGCCGCAGCCTCCTAAACTGGCCCCGTGATCCACGAATCGAGACATTTGCCATGAGCGGTTTCGGCGACCGCTATCGCGATCCGCTTGACGCCGCGTTCGACGAGAGCGCGACGCCGGTTCCGCGCGAGCCGCCTTATCTGGCCGGCCTCAATACCGAGCAGCGCGAAGCGGTGATGACGGTCGACGGTCCCGTTCTCGTGCTCGCAGGCGCAGGCACCGGCAAGACCCGCGTGCTCACCACCCGCCTCGCCCATATCCTCGCCACGCGGCGTGCCTGGCCGGGACAGATGCTCAGCGTCACCTTCACCAACAAGGCCGCGCGCGAGATGAAGGAGCGGATCGGCAATCTGATCGGCGGCGTGGTCGAAGGCATGCAATGGCTGGGCACGTTCCATTCGATCGGCGCGCGCATGCTGCGCCGGAATGCCGAGCTCGCGGGCCTCAAATCCAATTTCACCATTCTCGATGCCGACGATCAGCTCCGCCTGATGAAGCAGATCCTCGACGCGGCGAATATCGACGAGAAGCGCTGGCCGGCACGCACGCTTGCCACCTTCATCGACGGCTGGAAGAACCGCGGGCTGCAACCGGCCGACGTGCCCGAGGGCGAGACGCAGGGCTTCGCGTTCGGCAAGGGCCGCACGCTTTATGCCGCCTATCAGCAGCGGCTCAAATCGCTCAACGCGGCCGATTTCGGCGATCTCTTGCTCGACACGCTGACGATCCTGCGCACCCAGCCCGAAATCCTCGGCGAATACCGCG
>JBEKLK010000196.1:0-6723 GCA_050010235.1 Rhizomicrobium sp. | reverse complement strand
GCTACATCCGGATGATGAGCCATACAGCACCCGTCAATATCGGGATTACGTTCGGGCTCACCGGGCGCGTCATCACCACGTCGTCGGCTTGCACCTCCGGTTCGCAGGGTATCGGTTGCGCTTATGAAGCCGTCAGCAATGGCCACGCGGACATCATGCTGGCCGGAGGCGCGGAGCAATTATGCCCCACCATGGCGATCGTGTTCGACACCTTGTTCGCCACAAGTACGAGCAACGGCTCTCCGGAATCGGCATCCAAACCGTTCGACAGGAAGCGCGACGGGTTGGTGATCGGTGAAGGCGCAGCGATATTGATCCTCGAAGAGCTGGAACACGCGCGCGCCCGCGGCGCCGTTCCTCTTGCCGAGATCGTGGCGTTCGCGACCAACAGCGATGGCGCCCACGTCACCCAACCCAAGGCGGAGACGCAGACCGTCGTCATGCGCGAGGCGCTGAAACAGGCGCGGCTTTCGCCCTCCGATCTCGGTTTCATCAGCGGCCACGGCACCGCCACCGACACGGGCGACATCGCCGAATCCTTCGCGAGCGCAGAGGCGTATGGCGCGCGTGTTCCGTTCCATTCGCTCAAGGGTCATTTCGGGCATTCATTGGGCGCCTGCGGCGCAATGGAGGCTTGGCTTTCGATCTGCATGATGAACGACGGCTGGCTGCCGCATACGGCCAACCTCACGGAGGTCGACCCGCGCTGCGCCGAACTCGATTATGTCATGCACGAGCCGCGCAAGATCGGCGCGGAGCATTTCGTATCGAACAATTTCGCGTTCGGCGGGATCAATACCTCGCTGGTGTTTCGACGCATCTGACAGTCGGCTTGACGCCGGTCTTAGGGCGCGATCTCGGCCGATTGGATGTCGATGCTGAATCCATAGGCGAGATTGCTCAGATGGGCCGCGCGGTTCCAACCTTTGCCGTGTTCGTAGGTGACGTCGATCACTTCGCGGTTGCGGATCTTCACGATACGACCGTCTTGCTTTGCGGTCAGCAATGCGCCGCAAGCCGCCAAAGCGGGGGCGATGGCGTCGGTCGGCCAGAAGACGATGGCGACGTCTCCGAGAATGTCGGCCGGGCGGACGTCCGCCGGAAGCCAGTCCGCACGGGTGTAATCCATATGTCCGCCGCGCCATTTCACGGACATCGCGCGCCGACCAAGACTGTCCATTGCAACGAGATCGAACTCGCCCGGCGCCGATTGGATCTGAGCCTCGAACGAATAGGTCTGGCCGCGAAAATGCGCGACGATGTTTTGGGCGGCGTAGACGGTTCCGCCGACGGGGCTCGGTGGCGGCATGGCGCAGGCTACGTCGGGTGCCAACACGGCCTGGTTGTCCGGCATGGGGATGACTGCGTTCGGCATGGATGTGACGCAGCCGCAAAGTGCGAGCGCGGTCAGTGGAAACAGCCTGCAGAAGGCGTTCATGCCGGCCTCATCGCACGCGCGCCGGAACGTCCGTCCCCGGCGATCGGTGCAAACAGGAACGCGAGCGCAATTCCTATCCGCATCGTTGCTCCAAACGCATGTACCGCGAAGACCCGGCTGAACGCCAGCATGCCGAAGGACAGGATCGTGCTCAACGCAGCCAACGCGATCGCCAGCATGGTGACGGGCTTTCGCGCCCCCGATGTCTCCCGGCAAAATACGGAATAGTCGACGCCGATTGAAAGTACCAGCACGAGCGCCATTGCGTTGAAAAACGTGAATGCGACGCCGGCGAGGGCCGCAATCGGCGGCGCGAGCGCGACCGCCGCAAGCGAGGGCGCCATCACGCGCAGGCCGTCAAGCCAGCCGTAGCGCCAGCCGAGAAGTGGATACATCAGGAGGGCAGAAAGCGCGAGCAGGCAGATGGCGTAGCGTCGATAATCGCCGAACAATCGCGACCAATCGTCGGTCAGGCTGACGAAACGCGTGCCGGGGATGCCGCCGATCGATTTCTCGAGCCTGCCGGCGTCCCTCACGTTCCGAAGCAGCACGATATGGGCGGAATGCGCGGCGTCGCTCATATCGAGAATCGACAGCATGGAAAGCGGACCCGTATGCGGCAGATCCGCCGGGGTCAGAAAGCCATCGGGCGCGCCGTCATCGATTCGGCCGAGATAACCGGTCTGGGCGAGATAGTTCGCAAGATAAGGCGCGATGAGGCGCTCCTGCACCAGCTTGCGGTTTTCCGCCTGTCGCGCGATCGAGGGCACGAATTGCGACATCGCGGTGTAGCCGCCGAGAATGGCTTGCTTGTGGGCGCTCGATAGTCGGCTTGCGATCCGTTCTTCGGTCTCGAGCAATGTCTGCTCGTTGGAGCCGCGCACCAGAAGGAACTGTGTTCCGGGCGACGAGCCCGTGAGGCGCTCGACTTCAGTCTGCTGACGCTTCAGGTCAGCGTTCAAAGATTGCAGATGGCGGACGTCGTCGTCCGTCCGAAGGCGGAACAAGCCCGCGACGGCAAGGGCGGCGCACAGGGCGACGATGACGATGCGCGCCGACCGCAAGCCGGGGTCTTCCCACAAAGCCCAATGGCGGGCGGCGAAAAAAACAAACTTGTTGTCTGCTTGCGGCGGGCGATCCGAATCCAGCACCGGATACCACAGCACGACGGTTAGACAGGATGCGCCGAGCCCGATCAGCGAAAAGACCGCAACCTGTTGAAGACCGGGAAACGGCGCCAGCAAGAGCGTACAATAGCCGATCAGTGTCGTGGCGATCCCGACGGCCACGCCGGGAAGCACGCGCGTCAAACGCGCAGCCGGATCCGGTGCGCCGGGATCGAAATATTCGCAGAAATACTGAAGGCTGTAATCGACGGAGATCGCGATCAGGCTGACGCCGAACAGAAGCGCGATGGTGTGAATCTGCCCGAAGGCAAGGAGCGTTCCGATGAAGGCGCAAAGGATCCCCGCGCTGATCGCCATGAAGCCGAGAACGATCGGACGCAGGCCGCGAAATACCAGGAGGATGAGGGCGAGCGTGGCGGCGATGGAGACAAAGCCGATGATCGACGTTTCGTTCAGCGCTTCGTCGGCGCCTTCACGGGCATAGAATACCGTGCCGGTGCGCAGAATCTTCAGTCCAGGCGCTTGTGTGTGGAGTCCATCGAGCGTTTTCGACAGGAAGTCATCGAACTGTGTCTGGAATTTGAGCGCATAGGCATCCCCGGCGAGATCGGCGCTGACCAGGACATAAGTCTCGTTCCCGTCGTGCACCGACAGGACACCATTGTCGGCCGCAAGGCGCGACTGGGGCAGAGGCAAAGCCAAAAAATAGGCCGGCAGCAACAGGAAAGGATCGTGCGCAATCAGCTTGGCGTTCGCGAATCCGCCCGGCCCGTAGAGCAGCGAGAGTGCGCGCGAGACGAGCGCGGGGCCGTCATTGGCCAGCAAGCGATCGCGGTCGGAATCGGAGAGAAGACTCATCCGATAGGGATAATAGGCGGCAGCCATGCGCTGCTCGCCGCGCGCATCGATTTTCGAAGTGAGCGCGGAGATCAGCCCGGAATGCGCGAGGGCCGCAGAAAGTTCCAACGCGGCGGTGCGTGCTTTGGTGGGATCGGCGTCGCCGACAAGGAACACAACTCTCCGGGAAAAAACGCCGGCGATCCTGTCCTGAATATTCTGCGCCGCGGCGTCGCGCTCGGTGGGCGGAAGCAACGCGAGGATGTTGCTTTGGAGCGTGATTCCTGAGGCTATGCGAAAGGCGAGATAGCCGAGAGCTACGACAAGCAACGCAAGCCATAACCACGCGCCCAGGCGTTTCATTTACCCAAGGTCCCCAGAAGCGTGATTTCGTCCGCGGTCAGACGCGTAGCCACCACACTCTGGTTCAGAAAGCTCAAGCGATCGACGTCACCCCCGTCTTTGTCGACTTCGATCGTCTCGACAAACCGATGGCCGACGACGGTCAACGACTTGATCTGGGACATCTGGGGATTGTCGGGATGCAGAGGGGTTAGGTACATCTGCCAACCGCCGGCAACCTCGCTGCGCTTGACGGCGAATACCTGTCCCAGAGGAGCGATGTTGCCGGAGACCGCGCCTCCCAACACGTCATAGAGATGACCCAACCCCGGCATGCGGGAGGTGGGCAGGCGCATCGTTTCCTGCCCATTGACCTGGCCCAGGATCCCTTCCGGCGTGATCACCGTAGTGTTCCGAAAAGGCGTCTCGGCTCGCCAGATCAGGCCGCGGCCGGGAACGAGAACAAAAGTGCCTTCGGTCCTGAGCGGTTTGGCGAAGCCGGCCAACTGGCGGTCCTGAATAAAGCGGCCCCGCAGAACTTCACCACTCTTCAGCGTTTGCGGGATCGTAGCGGCGGCGAGCGCAAGACCGGGGAGCGCTATGAGCAGCAGAAATGACACGGTCATTGATATTCGCAACGAAATCGCCGCATGGAATCGCATAAAGACCCTTGAGAGAAAAATTGGGAAAATCGAGCACCGTCGCGAGTATCGGATGGCCGTCGGGACGATGCAACCTATGCTAAGACCGCCCTGCCGCCTTCACGGACTAAAGGGTCGATTTTTTGCCCAGGACACTGCTAGTCTTCGAAACGTCATTCGATGACGGAATGCGTTTGCCGGCCTTCTTTCGCCTCCTCTTCCAACGCTGAGACAGAAGTCCTCATGGCAGTCCTCGTCACAGGAAGCGCAGGCTATACCGGAAGTCATGTGACCTATGCATTGATCGACCGTGGTGAGCGCGTGGTCGCGCTCGACGATTTGTCGACGGGCGTCCGATCCCTGGTGAGCAACGACGCAGTATTCATCCGGGGCGATGCCGGAGATCAATCGCTGATACGACAGATCGTCCGGGAGCATGGAATCGATATCGTTTTTCATCTCGCGGGTTCAGTCGTAGCTCCGGAATCGGTGGCCCATCCCCTGCTTTACTACCGCAACAACACGGCGGTATCGCAATCTTTGATCGAAGCCTGCCTTACCGAGGGCGTGAACCAATTCATCTTCTCGTCGTCGGCTGCTGTATACGGTTTGCCCACTTCGGGCGCGGCGACGGAGTCGTCTCCGACGAATCCGCTCACGCCTTACGGGCGTTCGAAGTTGATGACGGAGTGGATGCTGCAGGATGTCGCCAACGCGAATGCTGCGTTTCGCTACGTCACACTCCGATATTTCAACGTTGCCGGCGCGGATCCTCTGGGACGTACAGGGCAGTCTACGCCGAATTCCGGCCACCTCATCAAGCGGGCATGCCAGGTTGCCCTGGGGCGGCTTCCCCATCTCGACATTTTTGGCACCAACTATCTGACACCCGATGGAACGGGGATTCGCGACTTCATCCATGTCAGCGATCTCGTGGAAATTCATCTGCTCGCGCTCGACGCCTTGCGTAGCGGCGTCCAGTCCATATCCTACAATTGCGGCTACGGCAGCGGCGTCAGCGTCAGGCAGATTGTCGAATGCGTAGAAGGCATCGTCGGCGCCAGCCTTCCGACACGTGAATGTCCCGGCCGGGCCGGCGATCCTCCAGTCCTGATATCGGATTCGACCCGATTGAGAGCGGGCTTGAATTGGCGGCCGTTGCACCAAGACCTGCATCTGATCGTCAGTTCGGCGCTTCACTGGGAAAGGCAGCTGGCGAAATAGGCGCCGTGGATATTCGCTTAATGAAGCGACGGCGATTTGCTTAAATCCGCGTCGCCACAAGATTGACCAGCGTTTCTGGGTGGCCGTGTGCAGGTTTGATCCCGAAGACTTGCTCGCGCAATCCCAGATCCGGGCGGCTCCACCAGAGATATGGGTACGACACCGCATCCGCGTCGATGTGAAATCCCGCGCGCCGGACCATGTCGATATATTCGTCGGCGTCTCTCTGCACGTCCGTCGGATGACGGAAGAGAAGCCGGATGATCCAGGAATGGATGTAGAAGCGGGTGGATTCGGCAAACAGCAGCAACCCGCCCGGCCTGAGGACGCGGTGAAACTCGCCGAGCGTTTCGCGCTGGGCCACCAGGTGATGAAAGGTCTGGTGGCACAACAAGAGATCGACCGAGCCATCGCCGAGCGGAAGATGGGCGAGATCGGCGCAATGCAGTTCCACAGGGATATCGCGGCGGTGGGCTTCCGCTTCGGCGTCCGCAATCATTTCCGGATCGATGTCGACGCCGACAACGCGCGCCGGCGCAAATTTCTCTTTGAGAAGCCGAAAGGAACGGCCGTTGCCGCATCCCGCATCCAGGATCACCGGATGGGACCGGCCGCGCTGGGACACGAGCCGCTCCAGATCGGCGAGCGCGCGCTCCAGAACATGCACCCCCCATGTTTCAGTGCGCAGGAACCAAATCCCGAACGCCGATTCCGGGATGTGCGAACGATCGGGAGACGGATCAGACGGCATACGTGCCTCTCCGAGGGCGATTTCGAGGCGCTAGGTTCTCAAGACCGGAAGTCCGAGATATCGCCACAGCTGCGCGATCTGGAGCATGTCCAGTTTGACTGAGGATTCCAAGGATATGGGCATGCGACGAAGTCCTTTTTCAACTCTGCAATCAGCCATGCGCCGGGGGGATTTTTCCGCAAGGGGGGCGTCCCGTCGCCTTGCTTTTACCAATTTCGCACCCGTAGTTGTGTTTGTAGTCGCGCACAGTCTTGGGTATGGGTCTATTGCTAGCCGGGCTCGCAACCGGGATACTTTTTCTGTTATTAGAATTGGTCATTTCGAGCTCGAAAGCTGCGCAGTTCGAGCACGATTATTGGACAC
>JBEKLK010000195.1:0-6760 GCA_050010235.1 Rhizomicrobium sp. | reverse complement strand
TCGATCAGCTTGTTGAGGATCGCGCGCTTGCCTTCCCGGGTGAAGGAGATTTCCTTATCGGGCCCCTCGATCCGGCGCTGCAGCCAATCCTTCTGCTCTGGATCGTTGATGTGCATGAACTCGTAGCCGATGGGCCCGCAATAGGTGCGCTTGAGGATCTCCACCATGCGCCGGGGGCTCGCGCTTTCGAGACCCAGCACGCCGTTGATGAAGATGGGCTTGTCGAGTTCGGCTTCGTGGAAGCCGTAGAAATTGGGATCGAGCTGCGGCAGCGACGGCTTCTTGCCGAGCTTGAGCGGATCGAGATCGGCGGCCAGATGGCCGATCACGCGATAGGCGCGCACGAGCTGGATGGCGTGGATGGAGTCGGTGGCGGCCGCGCGCAGATCGGCTTCGCTGACGGCGCCCGCGGGCCTGGGCTCGGGCTGGCCGGTCAGGGCCGAAGTGAGATCGCCTGTTTCGAGATCGAGCTTCGCATCGCGCCGCCAGGCCGGACCGCGGCCGAGCTGGGTGGCGGAGAGGCCCTCTTCGCCGAGGGTCCCGAAATAGGCCCGCCAGGAGGGGTCCACCGCATCGGGGTTTTCGAGATATTGGCCGTACAGCGCCTCGACATAGGCGGCGTTGGTGCCGAACAGGAATGAGGATTGCTCGAGCACCGCATTCGGCACGCCCGCGCCGGCAAAGGCTTCGGAATCTCTATCCATTTCAACGTGTTGGGCGGCTTGCCGCCCGCTCCTTACGCCGGGGGGTTGGCCCCGCCGTCGTCACCGGGGAGCGGTACCGCGTTTTGCGCTGCAATGCACGCGGCAATTTCGAGGCAATTCAACGGCCCGCAGGGTTAATATGTGGTCAATGTCACCGTTTTTCGAGGCCACTTGCAGGAATGGCCATTATATAGTACATGCTCATTATATGAGGCAGTATGAAGCTTCCGCCGCGAAAAATTCCGATCGCCTTCTATCGCACGGCGTCCGGGACCGAAGTGGTTCTGGATTGGTTGCGAGGTCTGGATGCCGGCGACCGCAACGCGATCGGGCAAGACCTGATGCGCGTGCAGTTTCGCTGGCCGGTCGGGATGCCGCTGTGTCGCCCGTTGGGCGATGGGCTTTGGGAAGTGCGCAGCGATCTCGGCGGCAATCGCATTGCGCGGATGTTCTTCTGTTTCGCGAATGATCGCATGGTGGCGCTGCACGGCTTCATCAAGAAGACACAGAAGACGCCGGACAGCGAATTGAAGCTCGCGCGCAAGCGCAAGCGTGAATACGAGTAAGGAGTTTGATTATGGCCGCCAGGAAACCCCGAAACGCCAAAGAGTTGACGACGCTCGACGAGTTCCTCGACCAGGAAGGCACGCGCGCCGCCTTTCAGGCTGTCGCGATCAAGGAAGTTCTCGCCTGGCAGATCGAGCAGGCGATGAAAGCCCAAGGTCTGTCGCGCAAGCGCATGGCCGAACGCATGGGCACAAGCCGCAGCCAGATCAGCCGCCTGCTCGACCCGCGCGACGGCAACGTGACGCTCACGACGTTGCAACGGGCGGCAGCCATGTTAGGGCGAACGGTGAGGTTGGAATTGGAATAGATTTGGCTGCGATTCAGCTGCAAATCATTTCCATCGCCTTCTCCGGCACTGCAACCCTCATTTCATCGCCGGCAAAATGACGTTCGGGATCAGGTCGGTTTGGAATTTGTACCAGATGTCGAAGCGGCCGTAATTCGCCGCGGTGATGAGGATGGCGGTATCGAGCGCGGGGATCACCGCGATGATCTGTCCACCGTTCCCGCCTGCTTCATACTCGTCATAGACGCGATCGCCGACCTTGAGTTTGAAAAGCCACCAATTGTAGCCATAGGTGCTGTCGTCGTGGATTTTGGCATGGGTCGTGGTCGAGGCATCGACCCACGCCTTGCTCACCACGCGCCGGCCGTTCCACAGGCCGCCGTCGAGATAGAGTTGCCCGAATTTGAGCGCGTCGCGGGGCGCGATGAAAATGCCGCCGCCGCCATAGGCGTCTTCCGTCGGCGTGAGGTTCATGTAGTAGCGCTTGATATCGAGCGGGCGCGCGAGATAGTTCTCGAACAGCTCCGGCACCCAGCGTCGCGTCGCATTGCGCAACGCGCCATACACGACGTTCACGCCACCGCTGCAATAGACGGCCTTCTCGCCCGGCGCGCGCAGCATAGGAAGATCGAGCGTGTATTTGTACCAGTCTGGCTCGGCCGTCTGGTTCTGCATCGTATCTTCATTGCCCGGCGAGTTGTCGTCATCGTCGTCGCAAGCGAGCCCCGAACTCATCGTCAGAAGATTCTCGATGGTGATCTTGTCCTTGCGGGGATCGGGATTGGCGAAAGGTCCCGGAAACAGCGATGTCGCCGGTGTCGCGAGCCCGATCGGCGCGCCGTGATCCATCGCGGCACCCAGCAGGATCGACGTGAGCGTCTTGCCGGCCGAGCGCAAGGTATGGGGCGCGTTCCTGTCGAAGCCGTCGAAATAGTCTTCGAACACCAGCCTACCGTGACGCGCGATCAGCAATGAATCGATATAGGGCGTCGCGCCGGCGGCAGCCTTCGTGTCGGCGATGCCGCGTGCGAATGCCGCGATGGCGTTCTCGTCGATCTGGGCGTCCGCAAGAGGGCCGGTTTTCCACCCGTCGTCATCCGCCGAGGGCGGTGCATAAACGTGAGGCTGTTCCGGCACGCGCTCATTGAATCCCACCGCGGTCGCAGGATCGCGCCGCGTGAAGGCGAGGCTGTCATTCGAGTCGCGAGACACGAGCGTCAGTACGCCGGAATTGAATCTTCCGCTCATGACGGGGTTGTGGGTCTTCGTATCGGTGAGCGTCACATCGCTGTCCGATTGCGTCACGGCGATCTCATGGCCGCTTCCCATATTCAACTGCGGATTGCGCAGAAAGGCCGCGAGTTGCCCATCCGCCCGCGGATAAATCGACAGATAAAGCGTCAGCCGGTCTGCGAGCGGCGTGACAGTGCCTGTCCAGCGGCCCTTCGCGCCTGTAAAGGCAATCGGGCTCGCATATTCGACTCCCAGCACTGGTGTGGCCGGCTGGATCCAAAACCCTTCGAGCGCGCCTCCATGCAGACGGCCCCGAAACTTGCCTTCGCCGCCCGCGAGCGCGAAGCGAAGCTTTTCGCCCGCAACCGTCACCGCCGTTTTGGTGCCGCCGATCCTCGCCTCCAGTCCCGAAGGCGTGTGCGCGATTGTAAGTGTTCCGGATAGTGCCGGTCCGAAGTTCTTCTCTGTGCCCCAGAGACCGATGAGTGGGTTGGGCTGGGAGAATGCGGGCGCGACGCATGAAATAAACAAGGCCAAACTCAGGGCAATCGAACGCATGCGAATCTCCCACGGGAATCCGCGATATTGCGCGCTTCCCGGGCGCAGTATTGTACGGAACAAACACTCACATGATCGTGAGCTTGCGATATTCGCCCGGAGTCACGCCGAACGCGCGCGCGAAACGCCTCGTGAAATGGCTCTGATCCGCAAAACCGCTCATCAGCGCCACTTCGGCGAGACCGCACCGCGTGCGCGAGAGAAATTGCGCGGCCCGCTGCAGCCGCAGGCTGCGAAGATATTCGCCCGGCGTGCAGCGAAAATGGGTGCGAAACGAGCGCGTCAAATGGACCGGATGAACGCCGAGGCTGCCCGCCAGCTCGCTCATCGAGACGTCTTCGATGCTTTGCGCCTCCAGAATCTCCCCGGCGCGTTTGAGCCACGCCGGGATCGCCGGCGATGGCCTCTCGGCGATTTCGCCGGCCGCACCGATCAATTCGAGGCACAGGCTTTCGAGAGCAAGCGATGAATCCGGCGCATCCCAGCATTCCTGCATCAGCTTGCGGGTAAGACCGCGGGCGGAGCGTCCGCGCACATGAACCGGTCGGTCAGGCAAGCGCGCGCCCTCTTGCCAGTGGCGCATCCGTTCGGCGGAAATCGAAATCGAGAAGAAGCTGCCGCGCCCGCCGGTGAAATGATCGCGATGGGTCGTTCCGACGGGATTGTAGATGAAAATCGGCCCGTCTTCGTGCATTGCGTCCTTCGCCGTCGTGACGTAATCGCCGCCCGTGACCCAGATGAAATGGGCGTCGTCATGGGTGTGATTTTCGACGTCGCCCGCGGCGATGCGATGCGACAGCGCCACACCCGATAAGTGGCGCGCGCGACGCACCGTGCCGAACAATTCGCCGTGACCGAGATTCACAGGCCCTTCCATTCCGGCGCTGAAAAGTGGGGCACCGCCGCGACTCTATCAGAAAATTCACGCTGCGTTGGCGCGAACAGAGAGCTCTGATCGCTCGCAGCGCGCCGGCCAATCTGGTAGAGCATCGGCGGAAGCGGTAACGGCGCCGGTCGAAGGGGAACGCGTGAAACGGCTTTATTCGCTCGACGCGCTTCGGGGCATCGCGGCGCTCTCCGTGGTGATCTGGCACTGGCAGCATTTCTTCGCCATCAGCGGCACCTGGCAGGCAGGCTGGCGGCGCGAATCGCAGCCGCTGTTCTGGCTGCTCAAGCCCCTCTACGAGCAGGGTTGGATTGCGGTCGATCTGTTCTTCGCGCTGTCGGGCTTCGTGTTCTTCTGGCTCTATAGCGAGGCGATCCGGGAACATCGCATGGGACCGGCGCGTTTCGCGCTGCTGCGCTTCTCGCGGCTCTATCCGTTGCATTTCGTCACGCTGGTGATCGTGGCCGTGCTGCAGATCGTCTTTTTCCGCACGGCCGGAAAATTCTTCATCTTCGATGCGAACGACTGGCAGCATTTCATCCCCAACCTGTTCCTGTCGCAGCAATGGTTGCCGCCGACCATCGATCAGTCGTTCAACGGTCCCGCCTGGTCGGTGTCCATCGAAACGCTGCTCTATGGAATATTCTTCGCCTTCTGCTGGTTTGGGCTGAAGGCGCCCTGGTGGCGCATCGCGATTCCGCTGGCCGCGATATTTCTGCTCGATTGGAACGAGTTCATCGCGCGCGGACTGATGGGATTCTTCCTCGGTGGGCTTGTGCTCCAGGCGACCGAAGCGATCAAGGCGCGCGGCGATGCGAGGACGATCGCGATATCCGTCGCCTGGTTCGCGATTGTCGTCTGGGGCCTCGTCTTCGCGTCGTTCTATGTCGGGGCCTTCGGCGATGTGGCGAGTTGGCTCGCTGCGCACGCGCCTTTCGGCATTTCGCATTGGGACGCCGACGACATCTACCAGTTCTTCCTGTGCGGATTTGTCTTCGTCGTGAGCCCCGTCACGATCATGGCATTGGCGCTCGACGAGCAGGTTCTGGGCGGGCGTTATGCGGGGCTCTCGTTCCTCGGCGACATCAGCTATTCGACCTATATGATTCATTTTCCCATGCAACTCGCGCTTGCGCTTGTGGCGCTCAGGCTCGGCTGGACGCCGAAATCGTTCCAGTCCGTGACCGTGCTGGGTGCATTCTACGTCGTGTTGATCGCGCTCGGTCTCGCGTCGTACCGGTTCTTCGAGCGTCCGATGCAAGGCCTGATCCGAAAGGCGTGGGACGCGCGCGCTGCGGTTCCCGTGGCGGCCGAATAAGTTCCCAAGGCGAAATTGAGGCGCGGCGATAATTTGCGACAGGAATGACATTCGTTTCATGAACCGCACCGACCGGTTCGTGGTTAAAGGTCCCGGAGGGGCTACGCCCAGTCGGGAGTCCAAAATGAAAACGACTTTATTGAGCCTTTCGCTTATTCTCACACTCGCCGGAACCGGCGCGGCATTCGCGCAGGACCAGGGACCAGGCAGCGGTAGTCATCACGGCGAATTCAGAGCGGCCTGCGGCGCCGACATGCAGACCTTTTGCGCCTCGGCGCAGTCGCATGACGATCGCCATGCCTGCATGCAAGCGAACATGAGCAAATTGTCCGACAGCTGCAAATCGTTCATCGCAGCGCACCAACACGGCGGCGGCCAGTAAGAGGAAATAAATCACGCACCTTGAGTCCCCTCCCCACTTGTGGGGAGGGTTGGGGTGGGGGGATAATGAGTCTTCGCGCGCGGACGCGCGCGGCCCCTCATCCTGCGCGCGACTCGTGTCGCGCGTTCCTTCTCCCACAAGGGGAGAAGGAAAACTATTTCCCGTTGAGCAGATCGACCAATGTTGTGCCCAGCGCCGCCGGGTTCAGCGACACGCGGATGCCGGCCGATTTCATCGCTTCGATCTTGGAGTCCGCTCCCCCCTTGCCGCCGGAGATGATCGCGCCCGCATGACCCATGCGGCGGCCCGGAGGTGCGGTGACGCCCGCGATAAAGCCCACCATCGGCTTCTTCTTTTTCGACTGCTTGACGAATTCCGCCGCATCTTCCTCGGCCGAGCCGCCGATCTCGCCGATCATGATGATTGCGTCCGTCTCGTCGTCGGCGAGGAACATCTCCAGCACTTCGATGTGCTCGGTGCCTTTCACCGGGTCGCCGCCGATGCCGACGCAGCTCGATTGTCCGAGGCCCACGGCCGTCGTCTGCGCCACCGCCTCATAGGTGAGCGTGCCGGAGCGCGAAACGATGCCCACCCGCCCGCGCCGGTGGATATGGCCCGGCATGATGCCGATCTTGCATTCGTCCGGCGTGATGACGCCGGGGCAATTGGGGCCCACCAGCCGCGTCTTTGAACCCGACAGCGCGCGCTTCACTTTCACCATGTCGAGCACGGGGATGCCTTCCGTGATGCACACGACGAGCGCGATTTCCGCATCGATCGCTTCGAGGATCGCGTCGGCCGCAAACGCCGGCGGCACATAGATCAC
>JBEKLK010000194.1:0-6809 GCA_050010235.1 Rhizomicrobium sp. | reverse complement strand
GTCGGCTTCGACTGGCCCGGTCTGTTGCAGGCGATGAAGATCGAACCCAAAGTACGCTGCTGGTTCACGACGCTCGCGCAAAGCTGGTTTCGCGACGGTCAGCCGCCCCCGGAAGACGATCCGCCCGCGCAGCCCGCGCTCGATATGCTGCGCCATCTCGCCCGCACGGGCCAATCGCCCTGGGCAGGCGGATACGATGCCGTGAAATATGGCGGTTCGATCCTGAAGGCGATCAAGGCGGCCGGCGGAGAGGGCTGGTTTCCCTATTATCCCGATGCAACGGATGCGGCGGTGGCCGAAGCACGTGCGCTGGGCCTCAAAGTGGGAGCCTGGACGGTCGACGCGCCGACCGACATGCGCGCGCTGATGGCTCGCGGCCTCGATGCGCTCTGCACCGACCGGCCGGATGTCTTGAGCGAAATTGCTGGCTGAAATCCGGGAGCAAATGCCATGAAAGCCAAAATCGCCATGGTCACGCTAGGCGTCAGCGACATCGCGAAATCGCTGGCCTTCTATCGAGATGGGCTTGGATTTCCCACGCACAACTACAAAGACGGCGACGACATGGTCATGTTCCGGCTGGAGGGCAGTTGGCTCGGCCTCTATCCGTGGGACAAGCTGGCGGCGGACGCGACCGTTCCGCACGAAGGTTCCGGCTTTCGTGGCGTCACGCTGGCGCACAATGTCGGCTCGAAGAGTGCAGTCGACGCCGTCTTTCGCGAGGCGCTGGCGGCTGGTGCCAAATCGGTGAAGACGCCGCAGGATGTTTTCTGGGGCGGCTATTCCGGATATTTCGCCGATCCCGACGGACATTTGTGGGAAGTGGCCTGGAATCCCTTCACCGATCTGACGTGAACGGTCGCGCGCGTTCTCGTCAGAACCGGACGCGGATTCCGGCGAACGCGCTGATGGGCGGCGCGGGGCTCTCGAATCGGTTGTCGACACCCGGTCCGTTCGTTACGGCGCCGGGAGGTATTCCGGGTGCGCCGATGCCGGTCGGGTCGCCCAGCACGCCGAAGGTTGCGTATTTGGCATCGAGCGCATTCACGATATTGACGTAGAGTTCTATCCTGTCGTTCAGTTCGAATTTCGAATGCAGATTGACGACTGTGAAGCCGGGTAGCGGACCCATCTGGTTGGATTCGTCGCCGCGGAAGAATTGCGAACTCTCATAGACGACATCGCCCCCCAGGATCCAGCGCGGCAACACGCGATAATCGGCGCCGGCCTTGATCCGGTTTGCCGGAATGCCGGGCAGGACGTCGCCCGGCTCGACCTGGATATTGCCGTTCACGTCCGCAAAAGCGTTTTGCGGCGAGTTCAGCAGAAACGCGGATTCAAACGTGGCGTCGACATGGCTGTAGTCGAGGAACATCGACAGCTTTTCGTCGTCATACCGCAAACCGAGTTCGGCGCCCTGGCGCCGCGTACCGCCGATGTTCTGGAAATAGCCAGTGCTGACCGACGTCGCGACGCCGTAGATATCGTCGTCGACTTCGGTACGGAACAGGCTCGCATTCCAGGTGAACCGTCCGGGCCCGAAATCCGGCACCTCGAAATGACCGCGCAGACCCGCTTCCCAGGTGTGGGATATGACCTGGCGCAGATTCGGCGGATCGCTCGACAGACTCGACGGCAACAGGCAGGGCGCGGTGGGATTCGAGCATTCGATCTCGCCTGGCGTGGGCGCGCGGTTGCCTTCCGAATATCCGGCATAGGCGGTGAGATTGCTCGCGAGCTTCTCGGTGAGGCCGAGCGCGGGATCGAAACGGGCGTAGCGGTTGTCGCCGCTGAGCGCTGTGCCCAGCCGATCCGCCAGATCGATTTCGGCGAGATTGTAGCGGCCGCTGGCCGTCAGCGCGAGATCGTCGGTGATGTTGAACGTGTCGGTTGCGAACAGCCCGTAATAGCTGTTGGTGGCATTGAGGCCGACGGGCGTGGCCGTCCAGGGTGTGCCCTCGGGTGTGTCCACAAACAATCCCGAAAACGAAACCTGCAGCGCCGGATTGATCGTGCCCAATTCCGCGCTCGACTGGAAATCGGTCGTGGCGTGATCGATGCTTCCCCCAACGGACAGTTGATTTTCGTGTCCGAACAGCGCGGCCGTGTCCGTCGCCTGCAGCGAACCGCCGGCGCCGAGCGTGCTGATGGTTTCGAAATCGTTCTCGCCGATATAGATGGTGCCGCCTTGCGAAATGTCGGGCAGATATCCGCCCGAGGAATTTGTGAGCGGCGTGGCGCCGTCCGCCTGGCACATGTCGCCGATATAAGGCGCGACCGTGCATGCGGTGTAATCGGTGGTGTTGCCGTTGACGACGTTCTGCCGGTAGTCGCGGACATAGGCCGTGCCCTGGATCGACAGATCGTCATTCACCGTGTAGCTGCCGTCTAGCGTGACGAACGCCAATTTGTTGGCGTTGCTTTGGGGACTGGTGAAGATCAGGTTTCTGCTGATGGCCAGTTCCTGCACGGGCGTGGGCGACTCGCCGGACAGCAGATTATTCGCGCCCGAGAAGCTCAGATCCAGTGAAAGCCCATGCTGGCGATAGCTCACATCCGCATAGAGCTGTTCGAGCGTGTCGGGTGAAAATTGACGCCAGCCGTTTTCCTGCAGCAGGCGGCCCCCAATGTAGAAACCGAACGGCCCGGAACTCGTGCCGTATTCCGCCGAGACGCTGCGCTGGCCCCACGAACCTCCCGACACTTCGACATTGTCGCCATCGAAGGTGAAGCCGTTTTTCATGTTGACGACGACCGCGCCGCCCAGCGCATTCAGTCCATAGACCGGATTGGAGCTGACGACCGTTATCCGGTCGACGGCAATATCGGTGATCAAATCCCAGTTCAGCGAGTCGCCGAATGCCTCGTTGATGCGCACGCCGTTCTGGTAGACTGCAAGCCCTTCCGGCGTGCCCAGAACCGGCGACGCTTCGAAGCCCCGGAACAGAATGTCGGGCTGGAAGGGGTCGTCCAGATCGTCATTGATATTGACGCTGCCGACATCGTCGTTAAGCGCCGAGATCGTACTGGCCGATCCCTCGCGGGTCAGATCCTCGCCGGTAATGGTCACGACGTTTCCCGGGATCTTGTCGATATCGATGCCGACGCCGGTTAGCGGCGTGGTCCCGATCACCGTCACCGTTTCGATCGGTTGGGATGGGGAAACTTGCGCGATGGCGGGTTGCGCTGCGACCAGCGCCAATGGCGCCAACGCGGTCGCCAGAATACAGCGAGGCCATCCGGCGTTCCGGAAGCGGGAAGCATGCGTCCGTCGTGTCATGCGGACTCAGCCCGCCGCCACACCGGCTCATCGTTCCGAGCCTCTAACGCCATTTTACGAATCGTTTCCGAGAAACATCCCGCCGCCAAAATGCGCTACGGCGCAGCGTCGGTCTATGGGACTTTTTCCCGAATTCGATGTTTCATGCTGTATTGGCGCGGGCGTCCGTTAAAATGGAAGCCTCGGTGGAGATTGCGGATGTCGCTGCGGTTCCGAATGACGGCTTCGATCGCCGCCGTCCTGCTGGTCGTTCTGGCATTGGGCGGAACGCTGTTGTGCTGGCGCGCCAGCAATTCGGTCGAGGTTGAAATGCAGGCGGCACTTGCAGGCGCCGACGGGGTCGTTCGCCAGGCGCTTGCGGAACAGGGACAGAGACCAACGGCCGCGTCTCTATCCGCGCTGGTCGCAAGCTTCAGCGGCCAACGTCACATTCGCGCCGTGCTGTTAGATGCGCGGCATGAGCTCGCGGCGAGATCGCAACTCGCGCAGTCGACGGAGCGCGCGCCGGCGTGGTTCGGCAGATCGATCGGCGTCAAACCCCAATCCGTTCGCATGTCCCTGCCGAAATCGTCGGTGCCCTACGACGTATTGGTGCTGCAATCCGATCCCACGAACGAGATCGCCGAGGTTTGGGGACAGGCGGTGGATACGTTTGTCATCATGCTTGTGTTCTGCGGGGGAGCCTTCGCCGTCACCTTTGTGATCCTCGGGCATTCGCTGCGGTTTTTGCCGAAATTCACCGAAGCTCTGCGAAGCATTTCGGACGGGCATTACGAAGCGGGCCTGTCCGAGGAAGGACCGCCGGAATTCGTGTCGCTTGCGCAAGGGTTCAACCGGATGGCGGAGCGCCTTCGGGGATATCAAGGCAGGAACAGGGCGCTGCAGGAGCAGATTCTGACTTTGCAGGAAGAAGAACGCGCCGAAGTCGCCCGCGATCTTCACGACGAGGTCGGCCCCTATCTCTTCGCGATCAATGTCGATGCAGACGCCATTCCAAAGCTCGCGGAGCAGGGCAACGTGGCGGAAATCCCGGCACGGGTTCTCGCCATTCGCGAGGCGGTTGCGCACATCCAGAAGCACGTCAAAGCCATTCTGCGTCAGCTCAAGCCTGCCGCAACCCTCGATTTCGGTCTCGAGGCCGCAATCAACGACCTGGCGCAGTTCTGGACGCGGCGCAATCCGGCGGTGCATTTCAAGATCGACGTCGCGATCGGGGACACAATCCTCGACCGTCAAATCGAAGACGCGGCCTATCGCATCGTGCAGGAAAGTGTCAGCAATGCGATCCGCCATGGGCGGCCTACCGCGATCGACATTTCCATCCTGTCGTTGCCGGGTCGCGGCATCTCGATCATCGTTACGGACGACGGCGCCGGCCTGCAGTCGACCCGTCCCGGCATGGGGCTTTCCGGAATGGCCGAGCGCGCCCGCGCACTGAACGGCACGTTCGACATCGCCGACCGCGCCCGGGAAGGCGGCGTCCGGGTCACGGCCATTCTCCCATGCCCGCAGCCGGCGCGCGCAGCGGAGTTCTCGGCTTGACGCGTATCCTCATTGTCGACGACCACGCGATTGTCCGCGCCGGAATCCGGCGCTTGCTGGCTGCCGTCCCGGATATCGAATTGCTGGAAGCGGAAACCGGCGAAGACGCGCTCGCGCTGATCAGCGGCCCGACCGTCCGGCTTGTCATTCTCGATCTCAATCTGCCGAAACTCGGGGGCCTGGAACTGTTGAACCGCATTCTGAAGGCGCGTCCGAAATTGCCGGTGCTGGTCTTCAGCATGCATGCGGAGCCCATCTATGTCGCGCGCGCCTTACAGGCGGGAGCGCGCGGATATGTGAGCAAGAATGCGGCGCCCGACGAGTTGCTCAAGGCCATTCGGGCCGTGCTGGACGGACAATCCTATATCGAGGCCGAAATCGCGCAGGAGCTTGGCGACGGCGAGACGGCGGACAAAAGCTATCTGCGCACGCTCACAAAGCGCGACCTTGAAATCATGCGCCTGCTTGCGCAGGGGCAGAGCCTCGCGCAAATCGCGGCTACGTTGGGGGTCGCCTACAAGACGGTGGCGAACACCTGCAGCCACATCAAGGAAAAGCTCGGAGTCACCCGAACGGCGGATTTGATCCGCATTTCGATCGATCAGGGCCTCGCGTAGCCGCGCGCCCACGACGGGATAGTGAAACCGTTTCTGCTCGGGCCCGTTCCTATTTGACCAATCCCTCCGCCTTCATCGCCGCATGCACCTTTGGCCGCGCGAAGACGCGAGCAAAAAAGGTGTGCAGGTTCGAATAGGGTGTCAGGTCGATCTTCAAATGATTGGCCCAGGTGAGCATCACGAACAGATACGCATCGGCCACTGAAAAATTCGCGCCCAGCAGATAGTCCTTGCCGGCGAGTTGCCCGTTCACATAGTCGAAGCGCTTGGCGATTTTCGCCTTCGAATCGGCTTTCACCTCTTCCGACGCCGCGCCGAACAACGGTCCGAAATTCTTGTGCAGCTCCGAATTGATGAAAGTCAGCCACTCCTGGAGCTTGTAACGGGCCAGCGTCCCGTTTTCCGGCGCGAGATGGCTGCCCGGCTTCTGGTCGGCGAGATATTGCACGATGGCGGGGCCTTCGGTGAGGACCGTGCCGTCGTCCAGCTTCAGAGCCGGCACATAGCCTTTCGGATTGACGGCATAGAAATCTTCGCCCTTTTCGGTCTTGTGCGATTTGAGATCGACCTTTTCCAGATCGAGCGGAATGCCGGCTTCTTCAGCCACGATATGGGGCGAGAGCGAGCACGCGCCGGGGGCATAATAAAGTTTCATTGTTCAACTCCTTGGGTTTCGCGCCGATGGCGCAGTTTTGTTCAGAGCCCTTCGAACAACGCCGTCGAGAGATAACGTTCGGCGAAGGAGGGAATGATCGTGACGATGGTCTTGCCGGCCATGTCGGGTCGTGTGCCCACCTCCAGCGCCGCAGCGATCGCCGCACCCGACGAGATGCCGACGGGAATGCCTTCGAGCCGGGCGGCCTTGCGCGCGGTTTCGAACGCGGTTTCATTGGAGATGGTGATCACCTCGTCGATCACCTTGCGGTCGAGAATGGCGGGCACGAAGCCGGCGCCGATTCCCTGGATTTTGTGCGGACCGGGTTGGCCGCCGGACAGGACCGGCGAATCCTCGGGCTCCAGCGCGATCATCCGGACGGACGGTTTGCGCTGTTTAAGCACCTGGCCCACGCCTGTGATCGTGCCGCCGGTGCCGACGCCGGAAATCACGACATCGACCGCGCCTTTGGTGTCGTTCCAGATTTCTTCCGCGGTCGTGCGGCGGTGGATTTCGGGGTTCGCGGGATTTTCGAATTGCTGCGGCATCACCGCGCCGGGAATTGACGCGATGAGTTCCTGCGCCTTGGCGATCGCGCCGCGCATGCCCTTTGCCGCCTCAGTCAATTCGATCTCGGCGCCCAGAATGAGGAGCATCTTGCGCCGTTCCACGGACATCGATTCCGGCATCACGAGAATGAGGCGATAGCCTTTGG
>JBEKLK010000193.1:0-9857 GCA_050010235.1 Rhizomicrobium sp. | reverse complement strand
GGGCGGATTGATCGATCTGCCGGCTGTCATCATCGCCGCGATCATCACCACTCTGCTCGTGATCGGCACGCGCGAAAGCGCGACGGTGAATCTGTTCCTGGTCGTCATCAAGCTGGCCGCACTTGTGCTGTTCGTCGTGCTGGCGGCCCGCGCGTTCGATCCGGCGCGCTTCCATCCGTTCATGCCCTACGGATTTCTCGCCCATGTCGATGCGGATGGGACCAAGCGGGGTGTGATGGCGGCAGCCGCGATCATCTTCTTTGCTTTCTACGGCTTCGACACGGTGTCGACGGCCGCCGAGGAAACGAAAAATCCCGGCCGCAATCTCACCATCGGCATCATCGGGTCGATGGTCCTGTGCACCGTCATCTATATGGCGGTGGCCGCGTCCGCGCTGGGCGCCTCGTCATTCGCGGACTTCTCCAAGACGGGCGCGCCGCTGGTCTACATCCTGCAGACTTTGAATCACCCGATGTCCGCGCAACTGGTGGCTGGGGCCGCGATCGTGGCGCTGCCGACCGTCATTCTCGTGCTGATGTACGGCCAGAGCCGGATCTTTTTCGTGATGGCCCGCGACGGGCTCCTACCGGAAAGACTCTCGCGTATCAGCAAGGCGCGCGGAACGCCGGTGCTGATGACGGTGTTGACAGGCATCGTGGTGGCCGCGCTCGCCGCCACCTTGAAGCTCGATCAGATCGTGCTGCTCGCCAATGCGGGCACGCTCTGCGCGTTCATCGCAGTCGCGCTGTGCATGCTCGTGCTGCGCCTGCGCGAACCGAATCGCGCGCGCGTGTTTCGCTCGCCGCTCGCCTGGATCGTTGGGCCGGTCTGCATTGTCGGTTGCCTGTATCTGTTTCTGAACGGATTGCCCGCGTTCACGCAGCTCTGGTTCCTGGAATGGAACGCGGCTGGGCTCGTTCTCTATTTCCTGTTCGGTGTCTGGCGGAGCCGGCTCGCGCGGGGCGAAGTGGCTTAAGCACGGCCTGCAAACGCGAGCGCGGAGTGCTCTGCCGCGGTGGGGCGGTGCGTGATCGTCTCGACGGCGCCGGGACGTAACGCGGCCATGATCACGACATCGACCCAATGGCCGTCGATGAAGGCGGCATGGGTGAGACGGCCTTCTTCCTCGAAGCCCGCGGCCCTGTAGGAACCGATTGCGCGGGCATTGTGCGCCAGCACCGTGAGTTGGACGCGATGCAGATTCAAATTCTGCCAGGCGTATTTCAAGGCCAGCGCGACCGCTGCCTGTCCGTAGCCTTTGCCGCGATCGGCGGCTGCGCCGATCCGGATTCCGAGTTCTGCGGAACGATGCACGGCATGGATATTGGTCAGCGCCAGATAACCGAGAATCGGCGGCTGCGAGATTTTGCGGATGGCGAACATCACGCGTGCCGGGCTGCGTCCGACCTCGGCGAGCCAGGTTTGAAAGGCGGACCAGTCGATGGGACGGAATGCGAGATCGAGATTGGCGGCATCGATATCGTTCAACCACAAAAACAGCGACGCCGAATCCTCGGGCATGAAGGGCCCGATGGAAATCTGTGCGTCATGCAGAGAGACGGCGGAGAGCGGCGAAAGCGGCAGGTTCGGAACCATGCGAGGCGGACTCCAGTTCTTTGCGGACCGCCATCTTCCCGGCGCGCCGGCTTTTGCTGCCGGTCGCTTGTCCGCTTTCCCGAAAAGCGGTGTCGCAGCTTGGCAAATCGAAGCTAACGACCGGTAAACGATGGGGGAATCGAGTCAGCGCGCCAGCGCACGGGTGAAAAACTCGACGGCAAGCCGATGCGATTGCAGCGTGGCGTCCGGATTGTATCGCATCGTGAGCGGGCCGCCTTTGCCCTGATTGCCAAACGGGTCGTGCACTTCCATATCGGCGCCGGGCATGTCGAAGCCGTGATGGGCCTCGACCATGACACTCACCCGGACGCGGCCGCGATCTTCCGGAGGAAGCGCCGCCACGAGCCTGGGTCCGGCTTCCGGATCATTGTCGTATTGATCGAGCGCGCCCGTGACCAGGTGGACCGGCGCGTCGACCAGGTCTCGGAATTCGAAACCCGGCACGCGATTGTAGGTCCAGCATACGGGATAGACGGGCATCAGCGCGGCGAAATTGGTGCCGTCAAGGAACTTGCTGTTCTGCGCCCGCGTCGCGGCCAGCATGGCGGCAACGCCGCCGAATGAAAAGCCGATGACGCCGATGCGCTTGGTATCGACGGCAGGATGGCCTGCGAGAAAGGCGCGCGCGCCGAAAACGTCGGGCAACGTCTCGATCACCGTTTTCGGACGGCCGTCCGCGCCGCCTCGCAATCCACGCGCGGCCCATTGATCGGGCTCCAGCGTGACAAAGCCCGCTTCGTTCAGGACGTCGGCATAGCCGCCTTCGCGCAACGACGGTCCTGCCGAGCCATGCAAGATCAGGACGGCGGGCAGCTTGTGAGCGGCGGCCTGCGGCAGGCGCAGGCGAGCCCCGATCGTCAAAGGCTCGCCGTGAAGCGACGGAAAGCAGACATAATGCAGGCTTGCCCCCGGTCCCATTTGCGGTCTCGCATTCATCCCGATCGCATGATCGGCGATGGCCGCGCCTGCCGCAAGCGGCTCGGCCTTCTCGACGCGATGCCGGCGCCGGATATAGAGTTCCCATGGACAATCTTCGGGAGGCCGTCATTTCCGCCGCTGTGCACGTCAAAGAGAAAATGAAGGTCGCGCCCGCTTCCGGATCGGCGGGAGCGTTCGTGACCGGACTCGATCTTTCGAAGCCGCTGCAGACCGAAGACGTGGGAAGGTTGCGCCGTGCGCTGCTCGATCATCTGGTCGTAGCGCTTCCCGATCAGAACATGTCGCTCGACGATCTCGAACGGCTGACCGATGCGCTGGGCGGGCGCGATGTGACGCCATTCGTGAAGGCGCTGCCGGATCGCCCCTACGTCATCCGTATCCTGAAGGAACCGCAGGACACATTGAATTTTGCCAATGCGTGGCACACCGATCTCTGTCTGCAAGAGACCTTACTGGGATTGCGCGCCGTTCATTCGGCCGGAATGGCCTACGGCACCGGCGGTTATCTCGACGGCGTCAAACACCTGATGTCGACGCCGATTGAGCCATCGAAAGACGCCTATCGCGAGCAGGTGCACCCGACGGTGATCGCGCATCCCGAAACCGGGCGATCCGCCCTCTATCTCAATCCCGTTTACACCACGCGAATTTCCGGCTGGACGAACCAGGAATCGCAAGGCTTGTTGCAGCATATCTATCGTCATGCCGTGAACGAGAATTTCACCTGGCGGCTGCGATGGGCAAAAGGCACTCTCGCGATCTGGGACAATCGCTCGACGCAGCATTTCGCGCTGAACGATTATCACGGTCATCGCCGCGAGATGGTGCGCACCAGCGTCAAGGGCGGCAAACCCGAACGCGCGATCCGAATTGGCGAAGCGCGCCCGCATTAGTTCTGGCCGTGGCCATCGTTCGCGCCTGGGCTCTGGGCCCTGCCGGATCGATTCAAATCTTAGGGAATCTGCACGGAAAAGCGGCAGTAGGCCGAAGGAGCCATGTTTACACCCGCCTCGGGTGATCCAGGGCAGCGGCCCGACGTAAGTTTGACGTAAGGAAGGGCGAGGTTTGGCTCGAAGCCGGCGCACGATTCGCCGACCGGTGGTGAATTCTTGACCCACTGTTGTTGAAGCGCCACACTTGGCCGGGAGCCGGCAGAACATATGTTTGGACACGGTGCCATAATCACAGTTGATTCGTTATCCGTTGGGGAATCATGGATCGGGGTTATTGGGGATTGAATATGCTCGTACGCGCTCGTGTCTTTGGTGCTCTCGTGATTGCGCTCACCGTGACGGGATGTGCCAGCGAGCCCATGCCCGATTCCGTGGCCCAAAACGATCCCTACGAGTCCTTCAACCGCAAGGTTTTCGATTTCAACCTGGCGGTGGACAATAACGTCGCGCTGCCGGTGGCGAAATTCTACGAACTCGCCGTGCCGGAACCCGCACGCGACGGGGTCCATAATTTTCTGACCAATCTGAACGAACCGGCGACGTTTGCGAACGACATTCTCCAAGGCGAAGTGACGCGCGCGGGCCAGACGCTCGGCCGCTTCACGGTCAACTCCACGATCGGCATGGCCGGCCTGGTCGACGCCGCCACGAAGTTTGGAATGGAGGATCATTCCACGGATTTCGGGGAGACGCTCGCGGTCTATGGCGCCGACGAAGGTCCCTATCTGGTGTTGCCCATATTGGGACCCAGCAACCCTCGCGACGCCGCGGGTGACGTGGTCAACGTAGCCCTGGATCCCACGACCTACATCACCTTCCGCAGCAGCATTTATTGGATGATCGGACGGGGAACGCTTTCCCTTGTCGATACGCGTGCGCGCAATATCGGAACCATCGACGAAATCGAACGCAGCTCCGTCGATCTCTACGCGACGGAACGCAGCCTCTATCGGCAGCACAGGAATGCGGAGATACACGGCGGCAAACCGGACCTGCAAAATCTGCCGAACATCTGAATCCGGCATTCGAATGAATTTAAATTTTGTCGAGCGGGTTGTCGGAGCGTGTGCCCGCTTTGCAGGCGTCATTGTCCTTGGCGTGCTCGTGCTGGGTTGTGGCGCCGGATATTACACCGTCAAGCATTTCAGGATGAATACCGACACGGAATCGCTGATTTCGCGGAATATGTCCTGGCGCCAGCGGGAAATTGCCCACAACAAGGAATTTCCCCAACAAACCAATCTGATCGCGATTGTGATCGACGGGGTCACGCCGGAACGCGCGGAAGAGGCGGCATCCGAACTGACCGCGGCCCTCGAGACAAACCCGCAACTCTTTCCTTCAGTCCGGCGACCGGATGCGGGTCCGTTCTTCGAGCATAACGGCCTTCTGTTTCTGCCGCTGAATCAGGTCCAGGCGACTGCCCGGCAAATGATCGCGGCACAGGCCTTCCTCGGCGCTTTGGCGTCCGATCCGTCATTGCGCGGAATCATGGACAGCCTCTCGACCGCATTGCTCGGCGTCCAGCACGGCCAGGCCAAGCTCGACATGCTGAGCGCCCCGCTCTCCGCATTCGCGACGACACTGGATCAGGTGGTTGCGGGTAAGCAGGCCTATCTGTCCTGGCGACAGCTCGTGATGGGAGGCCATCCCTCCCTCCGCGAGACGCGGCGCTTCATCGAAGTCCAGCCGCGGCTCAACTACGACAACCTGATGCCCGGAAAGCAGGCGACCGACGCCATCCGCGCCGCGGCACGGCAACTCCAGTTGACGCCTGATCACGGCGTACTGGTCCGCCTGACGGGTCAGGTGCCGATTGCCGACGAGGAATTCGCAACGCTCACGGAAAACGCCGGCCCGATGGCGGCCCTGATGATACTGGCCATCGTGATCATGCTGTGGCTTGCAGTTCGTTCGGTCAGGCTGATTTTCTCGATTATGCTCACGGTCCTCACCGGCCTCTTCATCACGACGGCGACCGGTTTGTTCTTCGTGGGCGCGTTCAACATCATTTCGGTGGCGTTCGTTGCGTTGTTTGTCGGGTTGGGGGTCGACTTCGGCATTCAGTATTGCGTCCGCTATCGTGCCGAACGCCACGCGCAGAACAATCTGGACCTGGCCCTGCGGCGGGCGGGCGCGGGCGTGGGCGGCGCCCTGACCCTGGCCGCCGCCGCCACCGCGGTCGGTTTTTTCTCGTTTCTTCCCACGAGCTATGTCGGCGTGGCCGAACTGGGATTTGTTGCGGGCGTAGGCATGCTCGTGACTTTCGGTCTGACGATCACGTTTTTGCCGGCACTGCTGAAGCTGCTTGCGCCGCCCGGCGAGCCGGCCGAGATCGGCTACAGTTCGCTCAAGCCTCTCGATCGGTATCTCACGGAGCACCGGCGCTTTGTCATGTCGGTCGCGCTGGGCGTGAGCCTGTGCGGGCTTGCGGCTCTCCCGGCCCTGAGTTTCGATTTCAACCCTCTGGATCTGCGCAGCCCCAAAGTCGAGTCCGTGGCTACCGCGCTCGATCTGATGAAAAATCCCGAAACCACGCCGAACACCGTCGACGTTCTGGCGCCGGACCATGCGTCCGCCGTGAGTCTTGCGGCGCGGATCGCGCAATTGCCACAGGTCGCGCAGGTTCTGACCGTCGATACCTTCATTCCCGGCGATCAGCCGCCGAAGCTTGCCGTGATCGGCGATGCGTCGTCGCTGCTGGATACGACTCTCGATCCTTTCGTGACCAAGCCGCCGCCCACCGATGCCGAAACGGTCGCCAGCATGCAGGCGACGTCGGCCCAATTGCGGGCGGCCGCGGGAAATGAAAAATCGCAGGCGGCCGGGGATGCGCGACGGCTCGCGGATGTTCTCGACCAACTCGCGCGCGGCACGCCGGAGATGAGGAGCCGTGCCGCGGCCGCGCTGGTGCCGGGGCTGCACACGATGCTGACGCAAGCGCACAACATCCTGGAAGCGCAGCCGGTGACGTTTCAATCGCTGCCGCAGGATCTGAAACGGGATTGGATTTCGCCCACGGGCGCGTATCGCATCCAGGTATCGCCGAAGGGCGATGCGAACGATAACGAGGTGCTGAAGAAGTTCACGGCCGCCGTGCGCAAAATCGCGCCCTCGGCCACGGGCACGCCCATTTCGATCCAGGAGGCAGGCCACACCATCGTGCAGGCTTTTGTCGAAGCCGGCGTGCTGTCCTTCATAGCAATCGTTTTCCTGCTCGCCTACGCGCTGAAGAGCTTTTTCGACCTGGCGATGACGCTGGCGCCATTGGTCCTCGCCGGTATCTTGACGCTCGCCACCTGCGTCGTGATCGGCGAGCAGCTCAATTACGCCAACATCATCGTGCTTCCGCTTTTATTGGGAATCGGCGTCGCCTTCGACATCTATTTTGTGATGGCCTGGCGCGCGGGTTCGCGCGGTCTTCTGCAGTCCCCGCTCACCCGCGCCGTCATCCTCAGCGCGGGCACGACCGCGTCCGCATTCGGCTCTCTATGGTTGTCGAGTCACCCCGGCACGGCCAGCACGGGAAAACTGCTCGCGATCGCGCTCGGCTGGATTCTGGCGTCGGTGCTGTTGCTGCTGCCGGCGATGCTGGCGCATTTCGCGCCCCGCGAGGGTCGCTAAACCGCTCGCATCTCAGCGGGTCGGCTTCGCCACGCCGGCCAATATGGTGTCGGCCAGGGTGTTCATCTTCTTCATCAGCGCCGCCGCGCCGCCTGCCGCAACCGTGGCCGAGAAGTCCGAGCGCCGTGTCGCGAGCTCGCTCACATAGCCTTCGAGGAAGATGTCGATGATCTTCCACGTCTGGCCCGACTGCCGCATGCGATAGAGAAGCGGAACGGGTTTGTCGCCCACCGGGACAAAGACGGTCTGCACGATGCGATCGCTGTCGCGCTGGATCACATTGGAATCGATCGTGAAGTGCTGGCCGTTGAAATTGTCGAAATTGCTTGCGTAATTTGCGATCGTCAGGCGACGGAACGCGTCGGTCAGGGATTTATGATCGGTGTCCGACATCGTGGCCCAGGTCGGTCCGACGATGAATCTCATCATGGTGGGAAAATCGAAGGCCGCGTCGATTGCAGGCTCAAGCGCTTTATAACGGCCCATCATCCCGAGATCGTGCCCGCGCTTCATGGTGTCGATCAGCGCGGCGTGGAAGGTCTCCACCTGCTTTGCCGCCGGATCGGCGATCGTGGCGTCGGCGGCGCGCGCCGGCGCGAATGCGGCCAAGGCAAAGGTCAACGCCAGTGCCCCGGCGGCGAGCAGTCTTCCCAACATGAAAATGTCCCTAAACGATCCCGCACGCCCCTGGATCGGGGCATGATGCCGACCCCCGGCAGATGCCGGTATCCCTGTTTCTCTCCAAGGTAAACGCCTGAAGGGGATTTTAGGCCGAAATAAGTCCGGAAAGCCGCTATTCCGCCTCGCCACCCGGAGACGGGGCCCTTAGCGGCCCGGCTCCGTCGTCTGGGAGGCATCCCCGGTCGGATTCGGCAGCGCGCGCGGTTCGGATATTACCGGGCGCGGCGGCTCCGGGTTCATTTCCCGGCGAAATGCCCGGATACCCAGGCCTGACTTTGGTGCGCCCTCGGCTTTCACGCCGGCGGTATTGCGAGGAGGTATGGCAGGCCGCCGTTAATGCTTGGAGTCTCGCCCCAAATCGTGCTGCTGAATCCCGCTGGCAGTCCCGCCTGCAATTGCGTCGTGCTCAAGCCTGTGATGCCGGGAGCGTTACTCTCGTTTCCTGCCCCTTGACCCGAATTAGTGATGCCACTCGTCGTGGTATCCCAATAGGTATCGGTAACAACACTCTGTTCGGACAGATCCCCTACCAGACCTCCAACCTTGCTTCGCGAGCCTGCCGTGACCATGCCAGTTGCGTAGGAATTCTTGATCGATTTGCTGCCTCGTCCTGCGAGACCGCCAACTTTCGCTCGGGAATTGCCTGTCACGGCTCCCGTGGCGTATGAATTTGCGATCGTACCTTCATCGTAACTGTAACCGACCAACCCGCCGATCTTGGAATCGCTTCCGGTACTCTGCGCGACCGATCCCGAAGCGTATGAAACACTGATGCTGCCGTGATTTAGCGCGACCAAACCTCCCGCAGTGCCTTCTCCGTCATTTCCAATCGCGACCGCAACCGATGACTGACAATTGACGATCGTGCCCCCATTTTCTCCAGACAGTCCGCCAACGGCTGGCAGAGTGACATTGGTAGATTGCAACGTCCCGGACACGGAATCTCCGGATAATGTTCCAAAGTTGAACGCAGAGAGGCCGCCATCGACCTCGCCGCTCCCCGAATAACTGACGGCAGTCAATCGTAAATTTGCGACCGCGGCGCCGGAGGCCACTTCGGAGAACAGTGCGAAGGTGGGTGAATTGGGGGTGACTCCGTTGCCCAAATTAGAGATGGTGTTTCCCAATCCTTCAAATTGACCCGTGAATGTCGTCGTGACGTAAGTTCCGTTGCCGGTCGCGTTGTAGCTGCTCGCGAGCGCGTAGTTGCCGCCGGGACTGGACGCGATGTCGCTTGCCAGGGTCGTCGTGTCGGCCACGAGCGTATAGGCTGCGCCGTTGACGGTGAGGCTGTTCGCGGTGCTCAGGAAAGCGACGTTGCCGCTCGACCCGAAGGAAAGCATTCCGTTCTTTCCGCCGTCATTGGTCGTCAGCGTCAGGCTACCTGTTCCATTCACGGCGACCGGTAGATCGATCGTGATCGATTTGTAGGCGTCGAGCGTCAGGGAATTTGCGCTGGCCCAGCTCAACGAAGCGGACACGACGATGCTCGTCGCTTCATCGCCGCCCGTCGTGACATCCACATTGCCCGTGGCAAGAAGGTTCTCAAGTTGCGTGACGTTCAGAACGGCGCTCTTGCCGGTGGGTGTGCAGACGCCGACAGCGCAGGCGATGTTTTTCGTCTTCCCCGAAGAGATCGTGACGGATGCATCTGCGACTGACGCCGTGCAGACCAGGGACAGCAGGGCCGCACTTGTGCCCAACCCGAATCGCGCGAGGTTAGGTCGCACGTAGCTCTGGAGATTTGAAGACATGCGACTTGCTCCCTGCGAAATCCTATCCACTCGACAGGAGGTTGCATTGAGAATCAATAGGAATGCTTGGAGGAAGAACATGGATGTTCTTGCGATTTATTGTGGCAAAAGCCCCATCGCAGTGCAACAAAGAGCAACGTCGAGAATTCGGGAATATTGGCCCCGAAACGGGAGCAATGGACGGATCAAGCCGATGATCCCAGCGCCTGCGGGGTTGTTGCAGAGAGATCGTTCGCACCCATCATGACTCCGGCAGCCAGCGCCGGTGCACCTGCGAGAACGCTTTCGG
>JBEKLK010000192.1:0-6892 GCA_050010235.1 Rhizomicrobium sp. | reverse complement strand
CACGATGTGCAAGCGCTGATCGACGGGACTGCCCGGGATGTGCCGAAGGGCGCGACCGTCATCTTGCGCGGCCAGGTGACGACCATGAACACCGCTTTCTCGGGGCTGTTCCTGGGCCTTCTCGCCGCCATCGTGTTCATCTACATGCTGATCGTGGTCAACTTCCAGTCATGGCTCGATCCGTTCGTCATCATCACCGCGTTGCCCGCCGCGCTGGCCGGCATCGTGTGGATGCTGTTCGTGACGGGAACCACGTTGTCGGTTCCCGCGCTCACGGGCGCGATCATGTGCATGGGGGTCGCCACGGCGAATTCGATCCTGGTTGTCAGCTTTGCGCGCGAGCGGCTTGCTGCCACCGGCAACGCTGCCGTCGCGGCGGTCGAGGCCGGTGTTACGCGCTTCCGCCCCGTGCTGATGACGGCGTTTGCCATGATCATCGGCATGGCGCCGATGGCGCTCGGCATGGGCGAAGGCGGCGAGCAGAATGCGCCTCTCGGACGCGCAGTGATTGGAGGCCTCATCGTCGCGACCTGCGCCACCCTGATGTTTGTGCCGGTCGTGTTCAGTATCGTTCATGGCCGCAAGGCCAGCCAACCCGCCGATGGGAAACTGCCGGCGGCACCCGGAGAAGACTATGCCTGATGCTGGAAATCCGCTGCGCTATACGCCGCCGCGCCGGCTGAAGCTCGCCGGTATCGTGGCCGCCTGCGTGGCGATCCTTGCCGTTGCGATCGGACTGATCGGCCGCGGCTTCGCCGACCAGGGCGTCGCGCAGTGGACCGATGCGCAAGCGCTTCCCACCGTGAAGATCATAAATCTCGCGGCCGACACCCGACACCGCGCGCTCGTGCTGCCGGGCGACGTCGAGGCGTTCAACAGTGCGCCGATCTACGCGCGCGTGAGCGGCTATCTGAAACAGTGGTATGTCGATATCGGGGCCAAGGTGAAATCGGGACAAGTGCTCGCCACCATCGACGTGCCGGATCAGGACCAGCAATTGGCGCAAGCCAAGGCGGACCTCGCCACTGCCGTCGCCAACGAGAAGCTGTCCGCAATCACCGCCAAGCGCTGGAATGCGCTCCTGAAGGAAAATGCCGTCGCGCCGCAGGATGTCGACGAGAAGAACGGCGACCTGGCGGCCAAGATCGCAGCGGTTGCCTCGGCCAAGGCCAATGTAGACCGTCTGCAGGATCTGGAGACGTTCAAGAACATCACCGCACCGTTCGACGGCGTGGTCACCAGCCGCTCGACCGATATCGGCGCGCTGATCGTGGTCGGCGCGCCCGGTCAGACGCCACTTTTCACCGTGGCCGACGAGAGTAAGCTGCGCATCTATGTGCGCGTGCCGCAGAACTATGCCTGGCAGATCACGCCGGGCATGACCGCTTCCTTCGATGTGCCCGAACAGCCCGGCGCGAACTTCTCTGCCGCGGTCGCCGCCACGGCGGACGCAGTGGACGAGACGACCGGCACGTTGCTGGTTCAATTGCAGATCGACAATTCCGATCGCAAATTGAAGCCGGGCGATTATGCCCAGGTCCATTTCGCTCTGCCCTCGGCTGCCAACACCGTTCAGGTCCCGGCCAGCGCCCTCATGTTCCGCGACAGCGGCATGGAAGTGGCGACGCTCGGACGGGATGGGCGGGTCGTAATCAAACCCATCACCATTGCCCGCGATTTCGGAACCTCGGTACAGGTCGCCTCGGGTCTGACCACCGCGGACCGCGTCATCGACAATCCGCCGGACTCTCTACGCCAAGGCGATGCCGTGCGTGTCGCGCGATAAACGGTTCAGGATCGGGTCGGATTGCCTGACCCGTTTCTCGTCCGGCGCAGAAAATCGAGAAACAGCACGGCATAAACCAGATCGATGCCCACAAGCGCCGGCAACGTCCACGGCACCGCTCCGATCCACCACGGCCAGACGGCGCAGGCCACGGCGAGCAGCTTTCCGATCGCGCCCAGATGAATATAGGGCCGGAATGTCACCGGATCGCCCGCCACGCGCGCATAGGCATAACCGAACGACGCGATCAGGACACCCGCCAGATTGGCGAGCACGAGGTTCGTGCCGCCGATGGGATCGAGATGCAGCAGCGGCGTCTGCACCCAATAGCGCAGGAACACCAGGTTGAACCCCACCAGCAGATTGAAAAACGCGGCCGTTCCGAAAAGCCAGCGCGCATAGGTTTTCATGGCTGTTTCCTCTTGTTCGTGGCGTCGTCACCGTCCGCCGAAACGATGCCGCGATCATGCAAGCCGCTTTGCGCCCGCTTCGATTTCGATGCTAACTTTGCCGGGACGAGTTGTACCCGGATAAAAAGTCGCGCGCGCGAATGGCGCGCCACTATCAATACACAAGACCTGAGGAACCCCATGACCCCGATCGAGGAAGTCCGTCAGCTTGTGGCCGCCGACGATCGCAGGGATTTCGAATTTGCCTCGCACGGTTTCGTCGCCACGCGTAAGGATCCCGTTATCAGGCGTGACGACGGCCGGATCGCGTATGACATATCGGCCTATGAATTCCTCAAGGGCGCGGCGCCGGACACCGCCAACCCCAGCCTTTGGCGGCAGGCACAGATCCTGACAATGAACGGCTTGTTCAAGGTCTCGGAGCGGATTTTCCAGGTCCGCGGATTCGATGTGTCTACGGTCACATTCATCGATGCGGGCACGGGCTGGATCGTCGTCGACCCTCTCACCTCCGTCGAGGCCGCGCGCGCAGCGTTCGAACTCGTGACGGAGCATGTGGGCAAAAAACCCGTCCTGGCCGTCGTCTATTCTCACAGCCATGTCGATCATTATGGCGGCGTGGGAGGCGTGACGAGCGCGGCCGACGTCGCGTCCGGCGCCGTCAAGATCATCGCGCCGGAAGGGTTCCTCGAGCACGCCGTTTCCGAGAACATCATTGCCGGTCCCGCCATGTCGCGGCGCGCGCGTTTCCAGTTCGGATTGACCTTGCCGCGCGGCGCGGAAGGCGAAATGACCTGCGGGCTGGGACCGAGGCCTTCGCTGGGGTCGCTCTCGCTGATCGCTCCCACCGACATCGTCTCCCGCACGGGACAGGAGATCAAAGTCGGCGACGTGACGATGGTGTTCCAGCTCACGCCCGGCACCGAAGCGCCGGCGGAGATGAATTTCTACCTGCCGCAATTCCGCGCCGTGTTCATGGCCGAGAATGCCAACCTTACAATGCACAATCTGCTGCCCGCCCGCGGCGCGCTGGTGCGCGACGCCAAGGCATGGGCGGACTACCTGACGGAATCCATCCGGCTGTTCGCAGGCAAGAGCGATGCGATGTTTGCCGCCCACGGCATCCCGCGCTTCGGCCGGGACGAGATTGTGGCGTTCCTCGTCAGCCATCGCGACGCCTACAAATTCCTGCACGATCAATCGGTGCGACTGATGAACAACGGGCTCACCTCGTCCGAAATCGCAGAAGTGCTCAAATTGCCGGACGTGCTGGCGAAGCAATGGTTCAATCGCGGTTATTACGGCACCATGAGCCACAATTCGAAGGCGGTGTATCAGCGCTATATGGGCTGGTACGACGCCAATCCGGCCAATCTCAATCCGCTGCCCCCCGAACCCGCGGCCAAGCGCTATGTCGAGGCCATGGGCGGGGCGGACGCCGTGCTGGCGATGACTGCGAAAGCGGAGCGCGATGGTGAACTTCGCTGGGCCGCCACTTTGCTCAATCACGTCGTTTTCGCCGACGAACACAACAAAGCGGCGCGTGACCTTCTGGCCGCGATCTACACCAAGCTCGGTTTCGAATCCGAAGCGGGCACCTGGCGCAATATCTACCTCACGGGCGCGCAGGAATTGCGGGACGGCGTCGTCAAGCTGCCGCCGGCGAGCATGAGCACGGATGTTCTTTCGGCCACGACGACGCCCATGCTGCTCGACTTCGTGGCGGTGCGGATCAACCCGAAGAAAGCATCCGAGCGCGCGTTCAAGATCAATATCGAACTGACAGACCGGCGCGAGAAGCACCTGATCTCGGTCGAAAACGGCGTGATGATTCACGAAGTCGGCATTGCCGATCCGTCGGCGGGCGCCGCGGTGCGGATGAAACGACCCGACCTGCTGATGACGTTGCTGGCGGGGATGCCGGTTGCTGCCCGCATCGAATCCGGCGACGTGGTCATCGAAGGCGACCCGACGCTTTACGATGCGCTGGCCGGAATGATCGAGCCGCTCACACCAAATTTCCCGATCGTGACGCCCTGATTGAAAGACCCCTTCGCCGACCCCAGAAATTCCGCCGGTGAACCGCTGGAGCGGCGTCCTTTCGGCGTTTCGTTCGTTATGGTTCCGGTCGGGATGACGATTTTGGGGATTTCACCACCAGGACGCGTCCGCCATCGCGATGGAACGCACATGAAGACCGTGGTCTTGCAGACGACAACCGCCGGCCCCGTCCCGTGAGCGCCCCTGCAAAAGCCTCTGGAGTACGCCGAATCGGCGGAGGTTTTCGCTTTGCATTTTACCGGAGGGCGCCACGGGCCCCCAAGCAATCCCTGAGCGACCTCAGATGGTCCCTGGAGGCGGCCGACCCCGCCGCGGCCCTCTTTACCGGAAGCTTCCTCGCATCCGACCGCGCCACCGTGCCTTATCGCCTATGGCCGGCGGCCCACCCCAAGGGCATCGTTTTGCTGCTGCATGGGGCATTCGACTATTCGGGCGCATTCGACGACATCGGGCCAAAATTCGCAGCGCGCGGCCTGACGGCTTTTGCCTACGATCAACGGGGCTTCGGCGCAACGCGATCACGGCGCCACTGGTGTGGCCGCAAGAGGATGGTGGAAGATGCCATCGACGCCGTATCCTATATCCGGACGCGCTATGGCAGCCTGCCGCTGGTCATCGTGGGCGAGAGCATGGGTGCGGCGGTCGCCGTTCATGCCGCGGCGAGCGCGCCCAACCTCGATATTTCCGGACTTGTGCTCTCGGCGCCTGGCGCGGTGGCGGGAGCATTTCGGCGCATGTTCGTGTCGCTGCTGATCCGGCTCATCGATCGTTTCGTGCCCGACGGCGAACTCACGATCGAACGCATGAGTGCGCGCGAGCTGACGCCCGCCGCCGCGATCCGGCTGCTCTGCGATCCGATGGTGTTGCGCGGCGTGCGGCCCAGAATGGCATTCGGACTTCTCGAGCTGGCCGCGACGGCGGTCGACGCCGCTCGCAAGGTTTCCGTTCCGGCTCTCACGATGGTCGGATCGAAAGAAGACTTTCTGCGCACCAAATGTATCGCCCAGCTCCACAAATTGCTGGCCGGCGACAAAACCTGGCGCGAATTCGAAGGCGGTCCGCACCTGCTGCTGCACTGGCAAAACGGAAGCGAAGTCCTTTGCGCAGTTCTCGCGTGGATCGACGCGAGAATCGGTCGCGCCGCGTCTCCCGCCGAAGTGGAAGCTACGACGCTGCCCCTGGGCATCGGTGCCAGCTCTGGAAATCCGTCTTAACGACGCGATTCCGCCAGCAGCATGACGCCGAATAAGGCAGCGACCGCGACGGCGACCCAACTGCCCCATAGAGGAATGGCATGCCCCGCCACGACAACGGCGAATCCCATATAGATCCGATAGGCGTGAATGGCCGCGACCGCCAGAAACAGAAGTGCCGCGAGTGTCGTAAACGGCTTCGACATGACTTTCGCCCTCTGCGATCTCAATAGGCGGCAGGCGCCGCCATCATCTCCTGGAAATTGCTGTAGTAGAATTTTTCCTTCTGCTCCTCCGTCAGATCGGAAAACGTCCGCTCGAATCGTCCGATGGGATCGTCCGTTCCTTCGGGATGCGGATAGTCGCTCGAGAACAGGAACAGTTCCGCGCCCGCATCCTTGATCATGCGGCCGACGTCCTCGCCCGGAAACGGCGTGAACTTGACGGCGCGGCGGATATAAGCGGAGGCCTTCAGCGGCAATTCGGCGACGCTCGAATCGGTGCGCTTGAAGATCTTCTGGCTGAGATCGAGCGTGCGCAGGAATTCCGGCACCCATCCGGCGCCCAACTCGATCACGCCGCCGCGCAAATTGGGAAAGCGCTCGAACACCCCATCGAACACCAACGCCGAGAGAAACTGTTGCGGCCCGACCGAGAGCACCATGAAGTCGCGTACGCGCAGATTTTCGCCGCCCTCCGCGCCGGTGATGTCCTTCGGCTTGGGTTTGCCGTTGTTTCTGTAAGCCTCGATCGCAATCGGGCTGTTCGGGCCGACATGCAGCATGAACGGCACCCCTTCGTTGCAGAAGGCCTGCCACACGCCATCGAAATCGGGATGACCCGGAGATTTGTCGCCGACGGGCGCGCCGGGAAGCCAGAACGCGCCGCAGCCGATGCGCACGCCCTCCTTCAGTTCCTCGATGCAGCGTGCGGGATCGGCCAGCGACAATTGACCCACCGCGATCAACCGTTTGTCGGCGCGACAGAACTCCGCCATGGCGCGGTTGTGCGCCCGGATGCCGCCATATCGGATATCCATGTCCTTGTGGGCAAGATATTGACCGGCAGAAAAAGTCGAGAACACCAACTGGCGCGCAAAGCCCAGATCGTCCATTGCCTTCGCACGCTCGGCGGGATCGAACGCGCCGAACGCGTTCCAGCCCTTCGTCCCTTTCACCACATCGGTGTGGACCTTACCCTTTTCTGCCCGCACCTTTTGCTTGGCCACCGCTTCATTGATGAAGTCGAATGTCGCGGTCGCGGATTTGACGAGACTCAGCTGCGGCAGGCGAGCGCGGATATCCGGATCGGCGTGCTTTTCGATCCAATCGACCGTTTCCATGATGTGACTGTCGGCGTCGCAATAGAGCCTGTTCGTTCCATAGGGCATGCCGGCCTCCCGGAAGGTCGTTTCGCAGACGAACTATAAAATCCGGCAAACC
>JBEKLK010000191.1:0-6962 GCA_050010235.1 Rhizomicrobium sp. | reverse complement strand
CTCTTCGATCGGCTTGAGGGTCTCGCCCTTCTTCAGCGTCTTCTTGATCAGGCGCTCGCGGCGCACCGATGCACGCTCCACGGCCATGTCGAGTTCGAGTTGCGAACAGAGTCCCAGAGTCACCGGATCGACCGCCTTGATGTTGGTCGCGTTCCAGTGGGAACGCTCGCGGATTTTCTGGATCGTCGCCTTGGTCGTGCCGATCAGCTTGATGATGTCGGCGTCGGCGAATTCCGGGTGGTTGCGCAGAATCCAGTAGACCGCATCGGGTTTGTCCTGGCGCTTGGAGACGGGGGTGTAGCGGGGCGCCTTTTTTTGTTTGACCGACGGCATCTTGTGTTTTGCCGGCGCCATCTTGAGGCGTATTTTCGGATTTTTCTCGGCCTCTTCGATCTGCTCGCGCGTCAGCTGGCCCGAGGTGACCGGGTCCTGCCCCTTGATCCCCTTGGCCACATCTTCGTCGGCGATGCCTTTCACTTCCAGCGGATGCAGTCCGCAGAAATCGGCAATCTGCTCGAAAGTGAGCGAGGTGTTGTCGACCAGCCAGACGGCGGTCGCCTTCGGCATAAGCGGTTTTTCGGCCATGGAATTTCCTTTTCCCGGGCGAGGTTTCGGACCTCACGCCGCTCCCTAGGTCTTAAGCCTTTTGGGGATAGTGAATGGGCCTTTTACAGGCACATTCCGCCGAGGAAAAGGGTTTCAGCTAAACCTTGAGCAGAATCTTTCCAATATGGGCACTTTCGGCCATTCGGGCATGGGCGGCCTGGGCCTCGGCCAGCGGAAAGACCTTGTCCACGATAGGTTTGATCCGGGCGGCCGCGATCAAGGGCCAGACTTCGCGGGCAAGAGCGTCCCGGATCGCGCTTTTTTCCGCCACCGTGCGGGCCCGCAGCGTGGTTGCCATGAAGGATAGCCGTTTCATCAGCATCAGGCCGAAATTGACCTGCGCGGTCATGCCACCCTGGAACGCGATGTTCACGAGGCGTCCCTGACGTGCGAGGGCGCGGAAATTGCGCTCGATATAGTCGCCTCCCACCATGTCGAGAATGACGTCCACGCCCTTGTCGTGAGTTGCCTCACGCGTCACGGCGACGAAGTCTTCGTCGCGATAGTTTATTGCGCGTATGGCGCCGAGCCCTTCGCACGCCTCGCACTTGTCCTTGCTGCCGGCCGTCGCGAACACCTTGTGGCCGCGGACGGCGCAAAGCTGGATTGCGGCTGTCCCGATTCCACTCGATCCACCATGGATCAGGACGCTTTCGCCCGGCCGCAGCCGCGCCGAATCCATCAGATTGGTCCAGACGGTGAAATGAACTTCCGCCAGGCCTGCGGCATCGACAAGATCGACTCCGGCGGGAACCGGAAGCACACAGCCCGATGATGCAACGCAATATTCGGCGTAGCCGCCGCCCGGTACCAGCGCACACACTTTATCGCCGACACGAATTCCGGTCACGGCTGGACCAAGTTCCACAACCTCTCCCGAGACTTCCATGCCCGGCGTCTCCGGCGCGCCCGGCGGCGGCGGATAGACACCCATCGACTGCGCGATATCCGCGCGATTGAGGCCGGCGCCTGCAACTTTAACCAGCACCTCGCCTGCACCCGGCATGGGGCGCGGCGCCTCGCCCATGGCAAGCGTATAGCCGGGGCCCGGATTTTCGATGCGAATGACCTTCATGCTTTTGTTCTTTCGAATTGCGGGACGAATTGAGCCGACCAACTTGTGCCGAAAACGCGCCTCGGCAAACATAGCAAGACGTGCGTGAGGACGGAAACCATGCCTATCGATCCCGACGAACTGCCGATCCGGAAGAAACCCGCGGAAATTCTGCTGGGCGCCGATTTGTACGCGATGTCCGAACCCGACCTCGCCGAACGCATTGCGCTCCTCGAAGGCGAGATCGCGCGCTGCCGCGATGCCATCGACCGTCGGCAGGCGACGAAGAACGCGGCGGACGCCTTCTTCCGAAAGTAACGAACGCCGTTCGCTGCAGGCTTTGTGCCTGCGTGACGCGCGCCACGAGCCGCAAATTGGCCGTGCGCGAGCTCGCGCCGGCGTAAACCTTCCAATCGTTAATGTTGAATGCACGCCGGATGGCAAAAAGCGTGACGTTCCTGCAACCCGCTCTTGGTTTACGCGTGACAGATGCGCACCCGAGGCTTGCACTGGCGCGGCGTCTTGCTAGTTTTTCGTGGGATGAGCATCGGGGGAGGTGCGACGCATGTCGCTGCCGCAAACGGACGACGAGAACCTGCGCGATCTCACGCTTCAGACGTTTACGGGCTCCGCGCTTTTCGAACGCACGTTCGACGAAGGGATGTCGCTCGTTGAGGAAACGGCACGCTATCTCGACGGTCGCGGCCGTCAGGAATCGCGCGATTTGCCGCGCAAGGAAGCATTGCTCTATGCAGGCGAGAGCATGCGCGTTACGACGCGGCTGATGCAGGCCGCGAGCTGGCTACTCATCCAGCGCGCCGTGCACGACGGCGAAATGCGTATCGAAGACGCGGCAGGCGAACGATATCGGTTGGGCTCGAAAGAAATCTGTTTCGGCGGACGCGGCGAGAGCGTCGATTCTCTGCCGGGCGCGCTGCAGGATCTGCTGTCACGCAGCGACAATCTCTATCGCCGCATCGCGCGCCTCGATGAAGTGTTTTACGGCGGGGAAGCGAAGAAGCCCGGCGTCAAGGCGCATTTCGATCGCCTGAATCAGGCGTTCGGCAGCGGCGGGAAATAAGAAGCGGGTCGCTTCTTATTACTTCACATAATCCTTGAAACGTTTGTTGAAGCGGGTCAGTCGGCCTCCGCGGTCGACCAATTGCTGTTGGCCGCCCGTCCAGGCCGGATGGGTCGATGGATCGATGTCCAGCGTGATTTTCTGGTCGGGCTCGCCCCAGGTCGAGCGGGTCCTGAAGGTCGTGCCGTCGTTCAGCTGGACGCTGACCATGTGGTAGTTCGGATGAATGCCCTTTTTCACGGCGACGGCCTCTTGGCAGCGATTTGAAGCCGGGCCTTATAGGGGATCGTTCCCGGGCTGACAAGTTTTCGCAGCTTCCCTGCCAAAAAGCAGCCCGCGCGGCACTCGGCCCCGTTCGCCCCGCCCCGAACAGCACTATATAGGGGGCAAACCGGCAGGAATTGGGGCGCGAATGTCGCAATCGGGCGAAGAATTTGTCAGCCAGGTCCAGTATGTGGCTGCGGGCCGGGCCAAAAGCCGGTCGCTGCAGCCCCTGCGGCGATTGCTGCCCTTTCTGAAGCCCTATCGCTGGCGGATCGCCTTCGCGCTCTTCGCATTGCTGTGTTCCTCGGCGGCGACCCTCATTCTGCCGGCAGTTTTTCGGCAGGTCGTCGACCACGGTTTCAATGCCGCGGATGCCGGCCGTCTCAAGCAGTATTTCGGTCCCTTCCTGCTGGTCGCTGCGATCTTCGCCGCTTCGTCGGCCACACGCTTCTACTACGTCACCTGGCTGGGAGAGCGGGTGATCGCCGACATCCGCAAGGCTGTGTTCGATCACGTGATCGGCCTGACACCCGCGTTCTTCGAAGTGACCCGAACGGGAGAAGTCCTCTCCCGACTGACCGCCGATACGACGCTCATCCAGACCGTCGTCGGATCGTCTGCATCCGTCGCGATGCGCAACGCCGTGATGTTCGGCGGTGGGCTTGCGCTGATGTTTGCGACCAGCGTCAAGCTGTCCGCGCTCGTTGTCGCGGCCGTCCTGCTTGTGATGATTCCGCTCATCGCATTCGGGCGCTGGGTTAGGACCTTGAGCCGTCGCAGCCAGGATCGTATCGCCGATACCAGTGCGCGGGCGAGCGAAACGCTCAACGGCGTGCAGACGGTGCAGGCTTTTACCCACGAGAATCTCGATCGTAAATTGTTCGGCGGCGCGGTGGAATTGTCGTTCGACGTCGCGATTCTGCGCACGCGCGCTCGCGCGGTTATGACTGCCGCAGTCATGTTCGCCGCGTTCGCCAGCATCATTTGTGTGCTTTGGATCGGCGCGGTGGACGTCATCGACCATGTGATGACCGGCGGCCAACTCATGCAGTTTTTGTTCTACGCGGTCATCGTGGCAGGCGGCGTGGGTGCGCTCAGCGAGACCTGGGGCGATCTCCAGCGTGCGGCGGGTGCTTCCGAACGTCTCATGGAATTGCTGCATGTCGAGCCGACAGTGCCGGTCCCGGCCAATCCGCGGAGTCTTCCGCGACCGACTCGCGGTGCGATCGCGTTCAAGGACGTGGGATTTCGCTATCCGTCGCGGCCCGACGCCGCCGCCCTCAACGGCTTTTCGTTCGAGGTCAAACCAGGCGAGGCGATCGCGCTGGTCGGGCCGTCCGGCGCGGGAAAATCGACCGTATTCCAACTGCTGTTGCGGTTTTTTGCGCCGCAGAGCGGCGAAATTCTGTTCGACGGCGTGGATATCGCCGATCTCGATCCCACGGACCTGCGCCACCACATTGCGCTGGTCGCCCAGGATCCCGCTATTTTTTCGGGAACCATTGCAGACAATATCCGCTACGGACGACCTGACGCGACCGACGAGGAAGTTCGCCGCGCGGCCGAGGCGGCCGCTGCCGCGGAGTTCATCGAGCGTCTCCCGGAATCCTACGGAACACTTGTCGGCGAACGCGGCACGACATTGTCCGGCGGACAGCGCCAGCGCCTCGCCATTGCGCGTGCGATCTTGCGCGACGCGCCGCTCTTGCTGCTCGACGAAGCGACGAGCGCGCTCGATGCCGAGAACGAGCAACTCGTGCAGACGGGGCTCAACAATCTGATGGCCGGGCGCACGACGATCGTGATCGCGCATCGGCTCGCCACCATCCAGCGTCTGAAGCGCATCGTGGTGATGGATCAGGGCCATATCGTGGGCGAGGGCAGTCATGCGGAACTCGTCGCGCGCGGCGGCCTTTATGCGCGACTCGCGTCGCTGCAATTCACCAGCGGGATGGCGCTGGCGGTCTGACGAATATCGGCAACTGTCGGGGGATGACAGTGAAAAGCGGGAACGATTGGCTCACCATTGCCGCCATCGGCCTCTTGGCCATGTGCCTCGTCACCTTCGATCATGAGGGGCTGGGGCATGGCAGCGCCTGCCTGCTCCTTCACGGACACATCACGCTTCTCAGTTCCTCGATCTTCCACTGCGACGTGCGTTCGGACTGGATCGATCCTGCGGGGCCCCTCGGCAATCTGTTGATGGGAACACTGGCGCTTGTGGTCCTGCGCTTCGTGCCTGCGCGGCTGCCGGAACTGAGATTGTTTCTGATCGCCGTCACCGCCCTCAGTTTTTTCTGGGAGGGCGCCTATGTGATCTATGCGATGTACCGGCGAAACGGCGATCTCTATTTCTTCGCGCAGTTTCTTTGGGGCGATTTCGTGCTTTGGCAGCGCTTGGTCGCCGCGGCCTGCGGGTTCGTTTTATACGTCTTTACGGTCCGCCTGACGTCGCGCGCGCTCCTTGGACTTTGGCCTGATGCAGCTGTTGCACGCCGCGCGGCGCAAACCGTCTGGATTGGCGCCACCCTGGGCGCGGCTATCGCCGCTCTGGCATTTCGGGGGCAGGGCTGGGGCGATTTTCGGGACGCGGTCCTTGAGATCGGTGTGGCGTCGTTCCCACTGCTCTTCATTCCGCGCCGGGGCGAGACCGTTGGGAGTCATGAGACGCCCGTCACCATTGCCCGCCGCTATGTCGTCGTGGCCTCGGCGCTGGTCGTCTTAGCGATTTTTGCGGCCACGCTGGGGCGGGGTCTCATGTCCTGACCACCCGTGGCCAGACCCGGTAATTCTGCCCCCGCAGGCCTGCATTTCAGCGGAATTGACAAATAGTCAGTTTGGATCGAGCCTCTCCGGAGCAGTTTGGCGGGAAGCGCGCGCGTGAGTTTTGACCCAGTCGAGGACGCCGTCCGCGCCATGGCCGACGGCCAGATGGTGATCGTGGTCGACGATGAGGATCGCGAAAACGAAGGCGATCTGATCATGGCGGCGTCCAAGGCGACGCCCGAAAAAGTCGGATTCATGATCCGCCATACCAGCGGCATCCTGTGTACCCCCCTGCGCAAGGACATGGCCGAGCGGCTCAATCTGCCGCCCATGGTGTCCGAGAACGACGCCCCGTTGCGCACGGCCTTCACCATCTCGGTCGACTACAAGCACGGCATGACGACCGGCATCTCGAGCGACGACCGGGCCGCCACGGTTCGCGGGCTCGCAAACCCCAATAGCGGCGCCAAGGATTTCGTTCGTCCGGGTCATGTCTTTCCCCTGATCGCGCGCGAAGGCGGCGTGCTCGTGCGCGCGGGTCATACCGAGGCGAATATCGACCTGTGCGACATGGCGCGGCTGCCGGCCGTGGGCCTTCTCGGCGAGTTGATGAACGACGACGGCACGGTGCAGCGCCTGCCACAGCTGCGCGAATTTGCGAAAGCGCATGGACTGAAACTCATCACCATCGCCGACATGATCCGCCATCGCCTGCGGCGGGAGAATTTGATCGAGCGCGTGCGTCGCTACGAGGTGACGACCGAAATCGGCGTCGCGCGTGCCCATCTCTATCGCAACATCGTCGACGGAACGCATCATCTGGCGCTGGTTTTTGGCCAACCCGATCTGTCGGCGACGGTGCCGGTTCGCATGCACAGAGCCAATGCATTCGACGATCTGTTCGCGGACAACGCCGACGGGCGAGGCGGCCTCGTCCATCGCGCGCTTAAGACTTTGGAGTCCAAGGGGCACGGCGTATTTGTCTATCTGCGCACGCCGGCCGACGCGGTTGTCGGACACGAGGCGCCGGCGGGACTTGAACTGCCGAAGGTTCACGAGGAATCGGACGGCAATTACTGGCGCGAGATCGGCATCGGTGCGCAGATCCTGAAGGACCTCGGCGTTAGGGCGATCGAACTGCTCACCCCGGGCGAAACGCTTTACAAGGGCCTGGACGGTTTCGGCCTCGAG
>JBEKLK010000190.1:0-7010 GCA_050010235.1 Rhizomicrobium sp. | reverse complement strand
ATGCTGTTCGGATTGCACCACGACGCCTGAAAATAATTGTCGCCCTGCTCGTTCAGGCATTGGCGAACGACCAGCATATTCTGGTTCGGCACTTCGGCCGCTTCGCCCAGATTGTAGTTCTCGACCGCGATGATGGCCGTGCCGGGATAGCCGTAACTCTGGCCCGGAAAATTGGCCTCCATATAGGCCCACGGATCCTGCTCGGGGTAGGTTCCCGGGATCAGGGTCATATTCAGCTGTTCCAGCGTTTGCTGCTGGTTCGTGTTCACCAGCACCAGCACGACGTTATCGACCAGGCCTTCGCACAGCGCGAGCTCGAGGCTTGCCGTGTAGGATGTTCCGGTGTCCTTGCCGCCGCCCTTGCCCCCTCCTGAGACATGGTGGCCCTGGAAATTCACATATTCGATCAGGTTCGTGCCGGACTTGAACGAACCCCAGCCGAGCGGAATCGGCAGCGTATTGACGGCGACGTTAAGTTGGACGCCCGTGTAAAGCGGCCAGGAATTGTCGCTATCTCCGCCGCCACCGAAAAGTCCCATGGGCCCTATGCCTCGACGGTTTCAGACGCCCAATAGGAGAAGAAGCGCTTCTCTGCGGCCTCGTATTTGCCCTGAAGCCCGACATTGTCTTCCAGCACCATCCGCGCATTCGCGAAGGCATGAATGACTTTCGGCCATGCGGTCACGATGCCGCCATGGGCGAACTGCCGGCCGATCTTGCAGACGACGATATCGCCCGGCTGCGGCGAACCTTCGATCTCTCGCGTGTAGCTTTTGATCCAATCGAGATATTTCGGTTCCTCGCGATGCAGGAACCACGTCCGCGAATAGGGCCTGGGATCGAAGGGCGGGATCAGCCCCGTATCGACGAAAACCCGCACCAGCAACATCGCACAATCGACGCCGGCTTTCTTGCGGTCGCCTTCATGGCGATACGGCGTCCTGATCCACGTCCGCGCTTCCGCGACAACGGCGGCGCGTTGCTGTGCTTCGAGCGCATCCATCAAAACGCCGTCGCAGGGGGCGGCACGTTCGGGTAGCCGCGGAAATGCGCAAGGTTGTTGAATGTCGCGCAGCCCCCGGCCCTCGTCGTGTGATTGCAACCGGGATAGGCGTCGAAACTGTCGCCCGGTTGCGGCGCGACGGGAAGCTGATCGGCCAGGGTCAGCGTCGTGCTCGACGACGCCTTGAGGTTGGCGGTGATGCCTTCGAGCTCGCCGCTGGTGAAGGCGATCGTGCCTTCGTAGAAATAGGTCGTGGGGCTCGTGTTGGTCCAATTGATCACGAGATTGGTGCTGCCGGCCCCACCGTTCCGGCCACCGCATAATCCGATTTCACCAGCGCGCAGCCGTTGTCGAACAGGATATGGATGCAGCCCGCCTGATAGATGTTCCGCGGGAAATCGATGTCCAGCAGCACGAGGTCGGACTTCACCTTGATCTGCGCCTCGATGCGGCCGATCTTGTCGATGGAACTGATGCGGCCGTGAAACAACGTCACCGTGCCGATGGGCGGCGTACCCCAGGCATAGAGGAACGCGCGATCCCGCTGCAGGAATGCGCCGTCGAACAGCCCCTGCCGCAACGCCTGCAGGAACGGCACGCCTTCGATCAGTTCGGCGGAGGGACCGAAGGTGGCAGACTCCACACCGTCAGTCGCGAGCAGCATCGAACCCAGCTCGCCGACATCCAGTTCGCCGCTTGCGGCCGTACTTGCCGATTGCGGATAGGTGGGTGGCGTCAGGCAGGCGATCGTCACATCCTGTTCGTCAACATCCATTCCGATCTTGGATGAATATTTGAGCCCGCTGATCCGCACCGAATTGGCGGCGAAGGTGGCGATCGGCGCTTCGCCGGCGGCAGCCAGCACCATCGCCTTGAGATTGCCCAGGCCGAGGATACCGCTTGCCACATTTGTCGTATCGTAATTGTAGAAGCTGACGGGCACGTCGGCGTTGCAATAGCGATACTGGTTGCCGTTCGCGAGCGTGAACGTGAAGCAATCGACCGCGATGATCTGCGTCGGTCGGAGCGCCAGATAGGCGGCGAGCAAGCCCGTCGAATATCTCATAGAAAGACTGACTCACGCGGAGTCGCGGAGAACACGGATCGCGCGCAGCGCAATCCCTGCTCGGCCAGCGACGCGGCAAGATTGCTCGGCGCTTCGCGCCGATGCCGCTCCGCGCCTCCGCGTGAACCCACCTTCACGGCTGCTTCACCGTCTGCAGTTTGACCGAGCCGCATTTCCACAACAGATGTGCGAAATTTTCGAGCTCCAGCGTGTCGTCGCCGAAGCGGCAGACGAAATAGAACGCGTAATCGGCCGTGACGATAGCGCCCGCAGCAGGCGCGGAATTGAACGTCACCTGGTTGGGCCAGGTGAGGCTGTAAGCGGACGCCGATTGCAGCGCGCCGTTGACATAGACATTCAGGCCGTTCGGTTCGACCTGCCCCACCGGCTCCAGATACGGCGCGTTCGGAGGCGCGAGCGGCACGTCGCGCAGGAAGGTGAATACCGTGTTCGCGCCGTTGCCGACGCCGATCTGTTGGCCCTCCACCCAGGAATCCGAAATGTTGCCCGTGGCATCCGCCTTGCGGAACAGGAACGTGTCGAAGCCGCCGGCGCGCGCGAGGAAAAACCCTTCGATCGCCTGCAAGGACAGCGCGCCGAGATTGCTGAACGCGGGATCGGACGCCGATGTCAGGCCCGCATAGACCAGCTCGAACAGATAGAGCGGATATTTGTAAAGCGACACGGCCACCGTGCGGCCCGACACGTGCTTCGAGAGCCGCGTCGATGTCTGCGGCGTTTCCTTGACGCTCCAGCCGCGTCCCCGCAGCTTCGGAAAGATCGCGTTGCTCATGCGCCAGCGGCCTCGAAGGATTTTGTCAGGGAACTGATTTCAGGCGTATAAGGATTCGGCATCACCGTCAGGGGGTATCAATGAGATACGCCAACGCAGCTTTTGTCGCTCTTTCGATCGTCCTGGGCGGCTGCGTATCGTCCGGTAGAGAAGTCACGGACCAGGAGGCGGCACAGTTTCAAAAGGGTGTGACGACCGAGGCCGATGTCGTCGCCAAGCTAGGGCCGCCTAACTCAATCGTAAGATTGGCAGACGGCACTTCGGTCATCGCCTATGCCCATGTCGAAGCTTCGCCCGATGCCGTCGACTTTGCTCCCATTATCGACTTGTTGAACGGCGGCGCGCCGGCCCATGCAACAGACGTGTCTTTTACATTCGACACCAACGGTAAGCTGACAAGTTACATGTCGAGCACAACCGATTCGAACCTTCGAACCGGCATCGTCGATTGACGATCACCGTCTAACCGCATTGCGATGCATGTTGCGGGCGACTTTCACGATCTCCCGCTGGAACGCCGGGTTGTGCGCGATCGAGGCGAGGTCCATGCCGTGTATATGCAGCCCGCCCATATTGTAGGCGTCTCCGCCGCGCGCGACGCCCGAATCGCCCCCCGATCCGCCGGAGATATTTGAACGGCTGCCGAGCAATGGCGAGTGGCCAATATCGACCGGCATGAGATCGTTGCTCGCCGCGATATCCGCAAGATTGCCGATGTTCATATTCCCGGCGCGCACCTGACTTGCCACATGGGCCGGGATGATCATCTCGCCCTTATGAACGATCGCCGGCATGTCGAACGGAATATTGTCGGAGCCGGACGCGAAGAACGCGCTGATAGCTGCCGCCGCCGCATCGGCCCATGTCGCGAGGGTGTTTGCATCAATCGAAATGGTATTGGCGAGCGTGGAGAGCAGGTTTGAGCCCGTGGCAGCAGCGTCGGCTGTGGTCGCTCCCGTGTTCAGCACGCTTGCACTCGTATTGGTGAGCGCCGCGCCCGTGTTGGCGGCCAAGACCGGCGTGTGCGCGGCGGCGACTGTCGTATTCGTTGCGGTGGTGCTTGTTCCGAGCCCCAGCGCGCTGGTGTTTGTGCCCGTCGCCAGAGTATGGCCGGTAATGGCCTGATAGAGCGCCGCGAGCGCTTGTGTGTTGGCGGTGAGCGCCGCTTGTTGTCCTGCTTGCCCGGTACCCTTCGCAATCCATCCCGCTGTGCCGGCGGCGGCGCCACCAATACCGAGTTGTTGCGCACCCCACTCCGCCATATGCGCGAGCGCGCCGGCCTGCGCGGTTGCCTGGTCGGAATTCAGCATCCCGAGATTGACCAGCTCATGCTCGGTGAGGGCCTTGATGTCGTCCTGGATTTCCTGCTCAAGCTCCTTGAGCGCGACCTGCCGGAGATCTTTAGAGAGGCCCTGTCGCTTCGAGAAGATGTCGCCGACCAGTTGCGATTCCGCGCTTTCGATGGCTTGGTCGGTGGTTTTCCACTGCGCGATGTCGGCGGCCGCCTGCTGCGTCGCGAGTGTGTTCAGCTGGTCATAATACCATTTGTCGAACTCGTTACGCCTGGCGAGCTGCGCCTGATAGGCATCGGACGCCGTATCCATTTTGGCCGTGGCCGCGGCGAAGGCCTGATCGTCGAGTTGCTTGGCGGTGTCGAGTGCGGAAATGTCGTTGGAAAGTTTTTGCTGCGCGGTGATCTGTCCCGACGCGAACTGCCGTTGGTTCGCCTCCTCCGTGAGCTTGACTTGTTCCTCAAGCGTCTTTTGGAAATCGGCGAGCCTTTTGTCGTTGGCTTCTTGCGCCTTTTCGGCGGCCTGATCGTCGATCTGTGCCTTCTTGTTCGCATATTCGGCATCGAGCAGTGCAAGTTGCCCAGTCAATTCGGCATGGGTGATCTTGCCGGCGGCGGCTTCTTGCGCGGCTGCGGCACTGTCGGCCGCCAGCTTCTGGGCCGCGAGACGCTGTTCCTCCGCAACAAAATGCGAAAGCGATTCCTGCCCCAGCGCCAGCATCGACGCGTTCAACTGTTCCTTGCCGGCCAGGATCGCGTCATTCGTCTGCTTGTTGATCGAGATGATCTTGTCGGCTGCTTCCCGGGCCTTTGCGGCATCCTTTGCAGGATCGTTTCCCGAGTCAGGTTTTTCGCCCTGTGCCGCGAGTTTGGCGATCGCGTCGGCCTGACTGCCGAGAATGGCGCGCGCCTGGGCGGCGTTTGTAACAATCGTTTTTTCCGCGTCGCCCTGGTCCCTGAGCTTCGCCGTCGCCGCTTCAATCAGCGTGCCGTCGATATGGCGTTGGCTCGCGGTCTCGCCGGCGAGATTTGCCGCGACTTGCAGATGTTCCACATAGGCATCGAGATTCGGGGCGGAAAGCTGCGTCGGCGTTGTCGGCATTTTGCCAAATGCGGCGATCGCGTTGCGAATGCCGGCAGCCAGGTCGTCCCAAGTAAGCTTAGAGGCCTTGTTGAGTTCAACCTGTCCCTGTTCCGAGGGGACAATGGATATGAGGCCGCCGGCGTATACGAGCAAGTTACGCCAGTTGGTGTCGATTGCCGCGCTGTGGGCCTCAAGCTTGCTGCGGCCGGCGTCGATCGTCGCGCCCAAAGCCTCGAGCATGGCCTTTTGCGCGCCGTAGACATCTCCGAGCCGCTTGGCCTCCCGATAATCGTCAAGCTGCGCCTGGCTGCAGTTCCGGAGATTGGCGATGAATTGCTGGGCGCTCGCGGTGAATGGATTGCCGAACACGTCGCGCAACCGGTCTCCAGCTTCCTGCAACGTCTGTCCGGTGACGTCCGCCCATCCCTTGGTCGCTGCGGAAAGTCCCTCCATCGATGCCTGGCTGCGATTTTCCATGGTCTGAAAACCGAGCACGACCTTTCTGGCGTCTTCCGACGACACATCCGGAAGTTCGTCGAGCCGATCCTCAAATTCGTCGATTTGCTCCTTGCTCGCGACGAATCCCTTGGTGCCGAGACCAGATAGTTCGATCTTGGCCGTATCATCCGCGGCCTTCACGGCGCGCTCGCCGAGATATGCAAGGGCGCCCCCAACGGCGGCGATCGCGCCCACAGGACCGAGGGCTGCGGCGCCGAGTTCGGAGAAACTCACGGCGATCTCCGCCACTTCCGATGCGGCACCGACGATATCGTTGGAGCTGAGCTTTTGGCCGAGGTCCGCAATGGCGCCTGCCGTATGCAGCGCGGCGAGCGCCGAACTTGCGAATCCCTCCTTCAAGCCGCCGCTGAGGGTATCGGCCGCGGCGTTTCCGGAAGCCGTCAGGTCGGCGAGCGAGTCCTTCGCCGCCGACGTGCTCGCCGTCAGCGAGGAGTCGACGGCGCCGGCGATCCTGATCGAGACTGTGCCGTCGTCAGCCATCAGCTTCTCCCGCGTCCGGCTTCCGCGTCGGACTCCAGCATTTCGACCAAACGATCCGTTGCGGCGCTCGCAATCTCGAACAGCTTGCGCGGATCGATCTCGACCGCCGGCACCGGCGAATGATCCGTCGAAGGCCCAATCACGACGCGCTCATGTGGGCCGGCGGTGTTGAAGATCGAAGTGTGGCCCGGAAAACGCCGGCGCATGGTGTCGTCATAGGCAAGAATATCGTTCCATGCGGCGTTCACTTGCTGCACCAGGTCCTGATAGGCCCTGACGCGCAGCGGCAATTCCTCGGTCGCCATGATATCCGCAACAATTTCGCCGCGCCTCCGGATTGCAGCCGCCAGCATTTGCTGCAGGCGCGCGCGCTCGTCGATTCGATCGGCTTCGACGTGTTGTCCGCCGCCGCCGGTCCCCCGGCGTTCGCCGGACTTCGGCGTTTTGACCGATATCGCGCCAAGACGCGCTTTCAGATCCGCGATGATTGCAAGATGTTCGGCAAGCGCCTTGCGCGCGGGAGACAGGTACCGCGCAGAAACGGACGAGCTGTTCATGTCTTCAATCCCTCGAGAGCGTCACAAACTGTCGTCACAGGCCCTGTTGTTACTGCGGCCGACAAAGCCGAAATTCATGTCTTCCGGATCTCGCGACTACCGATTAAAATGTCCGTAAAGGGGGGACAGAAAATGAAATGCGTCCATTGCCTCGAAGAAATAAACGAAGGCGCCAGCGTCTGCCGCGTTTGCGGCCGTAAACAGCCGCTTACTCTCG
>JBEKLK010000189.1:0-7030 GCA_050010235.1 Rhizomicrobium sp. | reverse complement strand
GCGCTGTCGCCCACCATGGAGGAGGGCAAGCTCGCCAAATGGCTCGTCAAGGAAGGCGACGATGTCCACTCGGGCGATATCCTCGCCGAGATCGAGACCGACAAGGCGACGATGGAATTCGAAGCCGTTGACGAAGGCAAGATCGGAAGAATTCTCGTGCCCGAAGGCACGGAAGGCGTGAAAGTCAATCAGCCGATTGCCGAGCTTCTCGGCGAGGGTGAGAAGGCCGCGCCGGCCGATATCCCTACGGCGATGGCCTCGATCAAGGATGCGGTTGCTGCGGATACAACTCACCCTCCCCTGAAAGGGGAGGGTCAAACCGGCGCAGCCGGTTTGGGGAGGGGTCCGACAGCGCCGGTTGAAAAAACCCCCACTCCGAGCGCTGTTCCGGCGGAGTTGACCCCCACCCCGAGCGCTACGCGCTCGGACCTCCCCCTTTCAGGGGGAGGTGGCGATCATCGTGTCTTCGCATCGCCGCTGGCGAAGCGCCTGGCCGGGCAGGCGGGCATCGACATTGTGGGACTGCAGGGGTCCGGTCCGCGCGGCCGCATCGTCAAGGCCGACATTGAGGCGGCGGCGAAATCCGGTTCCGCGAAGGCGACGGCAAAACCGTCCGCGCAACCGTCTGCAACATCGGCCGCGGCCGCCATTCCCGGCATCGCACCGCTGCCCGATGCGAAACTGTTCTACAAGCCGGACGATTATGTGGAAGTGCCGCACGATTCGATGCGCAAGGCGATTGCCCGGCGCCTGACCTCGGCCAAGATGTTGATTCCCCACTTCTACCTGACGATCGACTGCCGCATCGACGAGTTGATGACGATGCGTGCCAGGCTCAACGAGCGCGCGCCCAAGGGCGATGGCGCGTTCAAGCTCTCGGTCAACGATTTTGTCGTCAAGGCTTGCGCGCTCGCGCTGCTGCGCGTTCCGGAGGTGAATGCGAGTTGGACCGAGAATGCGATCCTGCGCCACAAGCATGCCGATATCGGCGTCGCCGTCGCGCTCGATTTTGGTCTCATCACGCCCATTGTGTTTCGCGCCGAGGAAAAAGGCCTCGCGGTTATTTCCAACGAAGTGAAATCTCTGGCCGAGCGGGCACGCGCCAAGAAACTCAAGCCGCAGGAATTTGAAGGCGGCAGTTTCGCGATCTCCAATCTCGGCATGTTCGGGATCAAGGATTTCACTGCGGTGATCAATCCACCCCACGCGGCCATCCTGGCGGTCGGTGCGGGCGAGGCACGGGCCATCGTGCGCGACGGCAAGATCGAAGCGGCGACCATGATGACGGTGACGCTCTCCTGCGATCACCGGGTGATCGACGGCGCCACGGGCGCCCGCTTCTTGCAGGCTTTCAAGGCCTTCGTCGAAGATCCCGCGGCGATGCTGCTATAAATCAGGCGGCAGCGGGGTTGGACAATGCCTGACGACAAGGCGGCAAACGCAGGACTGAGCGGAGCTGCCGCCATCGAAGTGGCCGCGTCTGCGTTGGCCGAACGCGGCCACCAAACCGGCACGTGCCACAATTGCGACGCGCCGACGATTGCCGCTTACTGCGCCGTCTGCGGCCAGGAACGAGATACGCACCGCCGCTCGGTTCTGAATCTTCTGCGCGACCTGGTCGAGGATATCGTCAGCTTCGACAGCCGAATCCTGCGCACGGCCCTGGCATTGTTGCTCGAGCCCGGAGAACTTCCCAAGGCCTTCCGCGAGGGACGAACAATCCGATATATGCCCGCACTCAGGCTCTATTTCTTCGTTTCGCTGGCATTTTTCCTGATCCTGAGCATGACCGGTATTGCGCTAATGCAACTCGAGGTCACGGCCACACCCACAAAGATCATCCGAGATGCGAAGGGCAACTATTTCATTCCAAATCCGGCCTCCGATTCCAATGATGCCGATACGCGTTTGTTCAGTCCCTTGATCCCCACAACCAAGGAAAGGGCGACACGACCCGGTGGGCTCTACAGCTTCTCCACCTCGGAGCATTTCTTTTCCCGCATTGGCGCCTACCGCTCGACACTGACCAACGCGCAGCGCGAGCAACTCATGGAGGACAACAGCTTCAGCGTCAAAGTCGTACGTCTCCGTCCCGAGTCTCCTCCCAAGAAGGAAGACGTTGAGAAGGCCCGGAAGCTGGAAGGTGCGATCAAGAAAGGCGTCTATGACGGTATGTCTCGCATCGCATCCGATCCCGCTGCGCTCAACGGCCCGCTGACGACCTGGATTCCGCGAATTTTGTTCCTGCTGCTGCCGCTCTATGCGTTGCTGCTCGCGACTTTCTATTGGCGGCAACGCAAGACATTCTACTTCGTCGATCACCTGATCTTCTCGCTGAGCGTTCACACCTTCCTGTTCGTCGTGTTGATCGTGGACATTGGACTTGCGCAGATCGTACCTGCCGATATCGTTGCGTGGCTGACACTGATCGCAGTCGGAGTCTATATTTTCATCGCGATGAAGCGCTTCTACGAACAGGGCTGGGTTTGGACGACGATCAAGTTCGGCGCTGTGTCGTTCATTTATTCGGTCTTCTTCCTCGCTCCGGCGCTGGCCGGAGCAATCGCACTCAGTTTCTTCGGAGGTTCGTTTGGCTGATTCATTCGATGTGATCGTCATCGGCAGCGGGCCGGCGGGCTATGTGTGTGCGATCCGCGCGGCGCAATTGGGCCTCAAGACGGCTATCGTCGAGCGCGACAAGCTCGGCGGCATCTGCCTCAACTGGGGCTGCATTCCGACCAAGGCGTTGCTGCGCTCCTCCGAAATATGGCATCTGATGCACCGGCTGGGCGAATTCGGCTTCGCCGCGGACAATCTCCGATTCGACATTGCGAAGATCGTCGAGCGGTCCCGCAAGGTTGCGGCGCAGTTGTCGAACGGTGTCGCATTCCTGATGAAGAAGCACAAAATCGCTGTCATTCCCGGCGAAGCGAAGCTTGCGGGCGGCGGCAGGATCGTCATCGCGAAGGACGGCAAGACCACCGACTACATGGCGAAAAACATTGTGCTGGCAACCGGGGCGCGGGCCCGCACATTTCCGGGCATGGAGCCGGACGGCAAGCTCATCTGGACCTATCGCGAAGCGATGGTGCCGCCGTCATTTCCGAAGTCCTTACTGGTCGTTGGCTCCGGCGCGATCGGCATTGAGTTCGCGAGCTTCTATCGTACCCTGGGCAGCGACGTGACAGTGGTGGAAGTGCTCGATCGCGTGCTGCCGGTGGAAGACGAGGAGATTTCCCAATTCGCGGCCAAGGCCTTCACCAAGCAGGGTATGAAGCTTCGTACGTCGACGGCGGTCGAGAAGCTCGAGAAAGGCGCCGACAACGTCACCGCGACTCTCAAATCGAAAGACGGCAAGACGGAGACCGTCACCGCCGAGCGCGTCATCCTCGCCATCGGCATCGTCGGCAATGTGGAGAATATCGGCCTCGAAACTGTCGGCGTGAAGGTCGACAAGACTCATGTCGTCGCCAATCAATGGGGCGAAACGGGTATTGCCGGCATCTGGGCCATCGGCGACCTCGTCGGCCCGCCCTGGCTCGCGCACAAAGGCATGCATGAAGGCGTGATCGTGGCCGAGCGGATCGCAGGTGTAAAAGGCGTCCATCCCCTTGATGTATCGAAAGTACCCGGCTGCACCTATTGCTGGCCGCAAGTGGCAAGCGTCGGTATGACCGAAGTCGGCGCCAAAGCATCGGGACGCAAAATCAAAGTCGGACATTTTCCGTTCATCGGTAACGGCAAGGCAATTGCGCTGGGCGACCCGGAGGGATTGGTCAAAACGGTGTTCGACGCTGACACAGGGGAACTCCTGGGCGCGCATATGATTGGCGCGGAGGTGACCGAACTGATTCACGGCTACACCATCGCGCGCACCGTCGAGGCGACCGACGCCGAACTCGAAGAGACGATCTTTCCCCATCCCACTCTGTCGGAAATGCTGCACGAAGCCGTGCTCGACGCCGACAAGAAGGCTTTGCACATTTAGTTCGGGCCGCGTGCGCCGGGAATTATTGCAACAACCGCTCGATGTCCGCCGCAATCGCGGCCGTATTGTCGACTGACATCGCTACAAGGCGCGCGCGCCCGCTCGGGTCGAAAAAGAAGACCGAATCCGAGTGCGTCACTTCGTATGCGTGCCCGGGTGAAGTTGGTGTCACCTGATAGGTCACCCGATGACGGCGGGCCAGCATGGCGATCGCGTCCGGCGTGCCGCGCAAGCCGTCGATCTGCGGTGCAAAGACCCGCACATAGGAATTAAGCACCGGCAAAGTGTCGCGGTCGGGATCGACGCTCACGAACAGCACGCGCACATCGTCGGCCTTCGCGCCGAGATGTTTGAGGACGCTCGAAAGATTGGCCAATGTCGTGGGACATTCGTCGGGGCAGTGTGTATAGCCGAAGTAAAGAATGACGACCTTCCCGCGATAATCCGTGGCGCGTACGGGCTTGTCGTCATTGGCGCGCGTCATTGAGAATTCGAGCGCTGGCATCGCGCCCGAAATGTCGGTGACGGAACCCTGCCGCGGCGGCCCGCAGCATGTCAGCGCAAACGCCAGCGCCGCGCAGGCAAGCCTCGGCAATGATCGCAGCCGTCTTGTCATGGGCGGCGAGATAGCACGCTTCACGAAACCCCGCGCGCACCGGCCTGTGACCAATCGCCTCGCGGAGCGGTAAAGGTGGACGCTATAAGAGCGGCGGAGTTCGATCCGGCAAACAGATGGCGTCCACTGCCGCAATCGCACGCGAATCCGGAATGGGCTGGTCGGGCTGGATTGGCTATGGCGCGCTGCTATTGCTGGGCGGCCTGCTTTATGTGCTGAGCACGTTCTTCCCGGCCGAAATGCCGTTCTGGATGCCGTGGGAGTTTTCCTGGCCGGAATATCTCGTAACGGCTCTGGTGCTCGCGTGGTTCGCGCGCGGCCTGCAGCGGCTTCCGCGTGCAGCGCATCCGCCGATCTGGCGCAGCGTGGCCTTCGTGCTCGGCGTGGTCTCGCTATATGTCGTGCTGCAGACCCACATCGATTATTTCGCGCAGCATATGTTTTTCATTCATCGCGCGCAGCATTTCGTGCTGCATCATGCGGGCGCATTTCTGATCGGCCTCGGCGCCGCAGGCCCCGTGATCTGGGCGGGCATGCCGGAATTCCTGAAACCGGCGATGGGATCGCGGCCCGTGCGGGCGACGGTCGATTTCATTCAGCACCCGGCCGTGGCGCCCGTGCTGTTCGTGGGCATGATCTATCTGTGGCTGATCCCCGGCATCCACACCCGCGTCATGCTCGATGTGCGGCTCTACAATCTGATGAACTGGACTATGGCGGTCGATGGCATCTTCTTCTGGTGCCTGATCCTCGATCCGCGCCCCAAACCGCCCGCCCGCATCGGCAGCGGCTTGCGCGCGCTGCTCGTGCTCGCAGTCGAGCCGTTTCAGATGATCCTGGGGGCGATTCTGTCACTGTCGATGATCGATTATTATCCGGTCTACAGGATTTGCGGTCGCATCTGGGATATTCCTGCAATCAGCGACCAGCACTATGGCGGACTGATCATCTGGTTGCCAAGCACGCTGACGAGTTTCGCCGGAGTCATCTGCGTATTGATGGCGATGCGCATCAACGACGAAACAGCGGAGCGGGAACAGGAGCATTCTTCCGCCGCCGGCTCAATTCAAACGCACCTTTAGTACCCGATCACTTCACCGTCCTTGCGCATTTCCGATGCGCCCCAATAGACGTGGTTCTTGGGGTCGAACATGATCGCCTGATAGCCGCCGAAATTGCCGGTGCCGTCCACGATCTTATAGCCTCGCTTTTCGAGTTCCGCCTTCACGCCCGGATCGAAACCGGATTCCATCTCGACCGTGCCGATTCCGGTTGACGGTTCACCCGTGACTTCCGAGCCGCCATAGTGGCGCCAGCGTGCCGCATCGTCGGCTTCCTGCACATTCATCCCGAAGTCGATGATGTCGGTGAGAACCTGCACATGGCCTTGCGGCTGCATGTCGCCGCCCATCAATCCGAACGACAGGAAGGGCAGGCCGTCTTTCATCACAAAGCCGGGAATGATGGTCTGGAACGGCCGCTTGCCTGGCGCGTACACATTTGCCGCCTCGGGGTCGAGCGAATAAAGCTCGCCGCGGTCCTGGAACATGAAGCCCAGATGGTCGGCGACGAGACCGGACCCCATGCCGCGGTAATTCGACTGGATGAGCGAAACCATCATCCCGTCCTTGTCGGCGGTGGTCAGATAGATCGTGTCGCCGTCATGAAGTCGCGGATCGCCGGGACCAAGATTCGGATTGGCATGGGAAATGTCGATCAGCTTGCGGCGCTCGTCGGCATAGGCATCGGACAGAAGACCCTTCATCGGCACTTTCACGAAGGCGGGATCGGCATACCATTTCGCCAGGTCTTCGTAAGCCAGACGCTTGGCCTCCAGCATGGCAGTGAGCGTGTCGGCCGAGCCCGCACCCATCTTCTTGAGATCGTAGCCCTTGAGGATCTGCAGCATCTGCAGCGCGGCTGCGCCCTGGCCGTTCGGCGGTAGTTCGTAGACGTCATAGCCGCGATAATTGACCGTGAGTGGCGTTACCCATTCGCCGTGATGCGCGGCGAAATCGGCATAGCGCAGATCGCCGCCGATGCGCTTGAAATAAGCGTCGATCGTGTGCGCGATCTCGCCCTTGTAGTAAACGTCGCGGCCGCCCTTGGCGAGCAACGTCAGCGTGTGCGCGAGATCGGGATTGCGGAAGATCTCGCCTTCGGCCGGTGTGTGGCCGTCGACCAGATAAGTCGCGCGCGCATTGTCCAGTTCCTCGATCAGGGCCTTGTTCTTTTCGAACGCGGCCATGTTGCCCTTCCAGTAGAGCGCGATGAGCTGGGTGACGGGAAAGCCGTTTTGCGCGTAGCCGATGGCCGGCGCCAAATCTTCCGCCATCGGAAGTTTGCCGAACTTCTGATGCAGGGCGAACCACGCATCGACCGTGCCCGGCACGGTGATCGGCAGCGAACCCACGGACGGTATATGC
>JBEKLK010000188.1:0-7034 GCA_050010235.1 Rhizomicrobium sp. | reverse complement strand
AGCCGCATCGCCGAATAGAACGAGCTGCCGGACGCCTTCTGCTGCACGGCGCGGATTTCCGGAGCGGTCTCGTCGATGGCCATCGTCATCGCGCGGGTCCCGCGAGGCCAAGGGTGCGTTTCTCGCGACCCCGGCCCATGAAGCGCGCCGTCGCGCGCAGCAGTAGAGGCACGAGTTCAAGCTTCGTGTGATGCACGCGCTCGCTGAGCGGATCGCGGCGCATGAGTTTGCCGCAGAGATCCTCCGCCAGCTTCTGGATCACGCTCACTTCCAGCGCAAGCCGCGCGTCCGCGATATGGCTCGCGAAGGGCCGCGAGACTTCGAGCAATCCCATCGTGCGCCGCGCGAGATCGGAAATCACCCGCAGCAGGGCCGGTGAGGCCTTGTCCGCAGCCAGCGCCTCGACCGGCACACTCGCGTCGGCCAGAGAATCGAGCGGAATGTAGACGCGATCGAGCGCGAGATAATCCTTCTTGCAGTCCTGCAGATGATTGACGATCTGCAGCGCGGCGCACAGCGCATCGTTGGCAGGCCAGGTCGACCGCGCTTCGCCATGCACATCCAGCACAAAGCGGCCGACCGGCATGGCGGAATAGCGACAATACTCCAGCAGCGCGTCCCAGTCGCGATAACGCAAGATCGTGCAATCGCGGCGAAACGCTTCGAGAAGATCGGCGGCATGCTGCGCGGCGAGGTTTCGGGCGGTTAGAACATCGCGCAACGCCATCGCTTCTTCCGCGCCCCGGCCCGTGAGGCCGGCGCGAAATTCTTCGAGCAGGCGAAGCTTTTCCTGGGCCGGCGCCGTCGCATGATCGGCGATATCGTCGGCGGCCCGCGCGAAGCGATAGAACGCCATGATTGGCGCTCTGTAACGCTTGCGAATCAGGCTGGACGCCACCGGAAAATTTTCGTTCCGATGGCCCTTGCCCGATTGAAGTTGTGCCGTCGTCAAACCGTCCGTCATCGCTCAGCCATCGCCTGGGCGCGACCTTTCCACATTCCGCCTTTGCCGCGCCAGTGCTGGATCGCGGAGTCGAGCGTAAAACCGGCATAAGCGAGCCCGGTGAGCGGCAGCGCAAAGCCCCAGAGGGGCGAGCGGCTATAAAAGCGCAACATGGGCTGGAAGCTGAGCGCCGTCAGGCACCAGGTCGCGGCAGCGGTTACGCGGATCGCGAAATCGCCGAAGATCGTCGCCAGCGGCGGAAAGACGAACATCAGACAGAGGCCGATCAGCGTTCCGGTCAGGATGACCGGCGAATATTCCAGCTGCGCATAGGCGGAGCGCGCCACCATGCGCCGAATCTCCTCCATATTCGCGTAAGGCCGGATCGAAAACGCGCGGTTCGTGAGTCCGATCCATGTCGGGCCTTGCGACTTCATCAGGCGCCCCAGCGCGCAATCGTCGATGATGGCGCTTTTGATGGCCGCGATGCCGCCGCCCGCTTCGAGGGCCGTGCGCTTCACGAGCATGCAGCCGCCGGCCGCCGCGGCCGTCCGTGCTCCCGGATCGTTGCTCCAGGAGAACGGATAGAGCATCCGGAAAAAATAGACGAAAGCAGGAACGAAGAACCGCTCCGCCCAATTCTCGCATCTGAGTTTCGCCATCAGGGACACGAGAACGAGATTGCCATGCGTGGCGCGTGTCACGAGATGGCGCAGATTGTCCGGCGCATGCGCGATGTCGGCGTCCGTGAGCCAGAGATAATCGGATGCATCGCCGGCCCGCACGATGCCTTGCGAGACGGCCCACAATTTTCCCGTCCAGCCTGCCGGCCGTTTCGAACCGGCGATGATCGTGAGCCTGCCGCTGGAATCGCGCGCACGTGCAATCTGCGCGGTGCCGTCCTCGCTCTCGTCGTCCACAAGGATCACGCGGAACGGTCCCGGATAATCCTGCGCAAGAAGACTGCCGATGGAGCGCGCGATCACGTCGGCTTCGTTGCGCGCGGGCACAATGGCGATCACGGACGGCCAAGAAGCGGGCGCCGCGGGCTCGTCCCGGTCGTCGCGCTCCCCCGTCCGCCAATACGAACCGCGCGCGGACAGAAGGTAGAGCCAGATCGCCAGCGGCAGGAGCCCGAACAATCCGAGCGCGGTCATCGAATATATCCCGCCTCGCGGAACCAGATGAGCGCGTCGGCGAGCGCTTCGGCATAGGGCCGCGCGCGATATCCCAATTCGGCTTCGGCCTTGGCCGAACTGAAGAACATATGATGCTTCGACATGTCGAGCGCATCGACGGTGAGAAACGGCTCGCGTCCCGTGAGCCGCGCGACGGCTTCTGCCGCATAAGCCAACGGATAAAGCGGCGCCCGCGGCAGCTGCCAGCTTGGCGGCTTGCGGCCCTGGAGTTGCGCGATGGCCGCCAGCATCTCGGCCAGCGATGCGTTCTGCCCGCCGAGAATATAGGTCTCGCCCATGCGTCCTTTTTCGAGCGCCAGCAGATGTCCCCCCGCCACGTCGTCGACGTGAACGAGGTTGAGCCCCGTGTCGAGATAGGCCGGCATGCGCCCCGACGCGGCCTCGACGATGATGCGGCCGGTGGGCGTAGGCTTGATGTCGCGCGGGCCGATGGGAGTGGACGGGCTCACCAGAATCGCGGGCAGACCCTGCGCCACCATCTCGTCGACCACGCGCTCGGCGGCGACCTTACTTTTCTTGTAGGAGCCGATGGCGGTTTCGATGGTGGCGCGATCCTGCTCCGTCGCGTCCCGCCCGTCCTTCGGCTTCAACGTCGCCACGCTGCTGGTATAGACGATGCGCTCGACGCGCGCGTCCTGCGCGGCCCGCATGACGTTGCGCGTGCCTTCGCGGTTGTTGGCGACGATCTCGTCGGGGTCGCGCGCCCACAGCCGGTAATCCGCCGCGACATGAAAGAGATAGCGAACGCCCGTCATCGCGGCGGCCAGAGAAGCGGCATCGCGCATGTCGCCCTCGACGATCTCGCAATCGAAACCGGTCACATTGGCCCGCGGACTGCTCGCGCGCACCAGAACGCGCACTTTGAATCCGCGCGAGGCCAGCTTGCGGGCCACGGCGGAGCCCACGAAACCCGAAGCGCCTGTTACGAGAACATTCGTCATTTTACGCCTGCGCGGACAGCGTGTGGTAAAGATAGAACAGCAGGCCGACACTGAGGATGATAAGTAGTGCGGCCAGGGAATAATCCGCACGCGAGCCAGTGCCGCGGTGAACCTCGTCGTCGTCGATTTCGCGCGCGGTCCGCGCAAAGCGCCATGTCGCCACGCCGATCATCGCCATGCCCAGCACGATGAGGGTAAGCCCCGCGACATGACCGAACTCGCCATGCGGGACCGCGACGCGGGGTCTGCCGGTCGCGGGCGCCATATAGGCCAGGAACAGATCGAACCGTTCCACCAGAAAACCGAAGGCGATGACGGCAATGGAGGTTCGCACCCAGGCGAGGAAGGTGCGCTCGTTGGCGGCGTGGTCGGAATAGTTTCGAATCGTCATGGTCTTTCCGGCCTGCATATTATCCCGGTCTTTGGCGGTATGCGCCATGCTTGTAGGACGTTCCGGCGGGCAGTAAGTTTCGCCTGCGGGCGCAGCCCGCGGGGCACAGGGTGGGGAGAAAGACCAATGTCGATCAAATTCGCGAATTTCTTGATTGTCGCCGCATCCGTCGCATTCCTGCCCGCAGCGGCAATGGCCGCCGATCTGAAGGCGGAAATCACGACCGCGGGTCAGCATGCCGGCATGGCGGCCGCGGCAGCCGACATCGCGACCGTGCATATGCATTTGCACCACACGATCAACTGCATCGTCGGGCCGAACGGCCCAGGTTATGACGCGAAGGAAATGAATCCGTGCCAGAACCAGGGTGCCGGTGCGCTGGTGGATGCGACGAATGTTTCGACACGGGCGAGCCTGCAGACGGCCGTGACGCAGGCGCAAGCCGGGCTTGCGGCCAACGATCTCGCCACCGCGCAAAAGGACGCCACCGCCGCGGCCGCCACGCTCAAATCGACCACGTAAGACCGGCAAACCGGTTTTATTTGCAGTCGCCTGGTTTTCGCCAGTCATTGCACCCCCATTGCGCCGCGTGTAGAACGAAACGCTCGGGTGGGGAAGCAATGCGGGCGCTCATTTCGGCTGCTCTATTGTGCGCGGTGTTGGCCGGTCAGGCCGAGGCCAGCACCTATTCCACATTCAATGCGGGAATTGCTGCTGCGAATCGCGGTGACATCGACCAATCGATCCAGCTTCTGACGGCGGCGATCGCGGCCCCGGATTTATCTCCGCAGCTATTGCCGACCGCCTATTTTCTTCGCGGGGATCTGTATGCCATCAAAAATCAATGTGACCAGGCGATTGCCGATTTCTCCGCGGGCCTGAAACTGGAACCGGACGAATTTGCGGCCCATTTGGACCGGGCATCCTGTTACGCATACGAAAACAAGATCGATCAGGCGTTGTCGGATATGACGTCGGCAATAACCGCGCGACCTGATCTCGCGAAAGGCTACGCCTCGCGCGGTGTTGAATACGTCGTACTTGGAAAATTCGATTCGGCAATTGCGGATTTCACAAGTGCAGCTGCCATTGCGCCCTATGATTATGGTATTCTGCAAAGCCGGGGAGGTGCTTATCTCGGAGAGGCGATGTACGATCAGGCGTTGGCCGATGAAAATAAGGCGATTGACCTCAATTCCAATTACTGGCCGTCCTACTACACGCGCGGCATGATCTATGACGATCTGGGTAAATTCAACGATGCCCTGAACGAATACAAGCATGTGTTGGATTTGTCACCGGATAATGTTGCGGCGTCCCAGAGTATCGGCTTGACGCAATGGGAAATTGGGCGGTTCGACGAAGCCGAAAAAATTTTCGCGGATTCCATAAAATCACAACCCCAGAACATCTATTTGACTCTATGGCTCGATTTTGCGCGCGCCAAGGCGGCCAAACCCGATGACGATCTGGCGCAGCGCGCCGCCAAACTCGACCTGACCAAATGGCCGGGCCCGTTGGTCAATGTGTTTCTCGGCAAGATCACGCCCGATCAGGCGTTTCAGGCCGCCGCCATCGGGACCGCGTCCGTCGCACACAATCACAAATGCGATGCCGATTTTTACGTCGGTGAATGGCGATTGCAGCATCAGAACTCCGCGGCAGCAAAGCCGCTGCTGGCGGATGCGGCAGCCGGATGCCGGAACGACAGCTGGGAATGGCGGGGCGCCAACACCGAATTGAAGCGATTGCCATGATTGCGAAAGCGCCCATGCTGTGGTTCGCAATGCTTCTGACGGGAATATCGCCTGCCCTGGCCGATCCGCCCCAGTGCCAATTGAAGCGTATGGTTGTGCTAGATATGCAGACGGGCCGCCGCGGCGATGTATCCGTGCCCGTGACAATCGAGAATCATCCCGCCCGGCTTATGATCGACACAGGTGGGGCATACAGCACGGTCGATGCATCCTTCGCGCAATTTGCCGGATTGAAGGAATGGCAAACTCACGGCGTGGATATCACCATGAGCGGAGGAATTCCGCTCAACTATTATACAATGGCAGACTCATTCCAGCTGGGCCCCGTTCCGGGCAAGGATATACGATTCCTCGTCGTACCTACGAGCGTCTCGGTTGGCGAGTCCATGGGAACTCTGGGCGCCGACGTGATGAGCGGTTTCGATATCGATCTCGATTTTGCCGGGAGCAAGTTCAGCGTCTTTTCTCCGGATCATTGTCCAGGGAAGGTCGTCTATTGGACAACCGGCGCCTATGCGTCCGTTCCGATCGCCCTGGACAGAGGCAACCACATAAGTGTTTCCATCATGCTGGATGGCAAGCCCCTCAAAGCTATTTTGGACACCGGAGCGTCGCGTTCATTTATGAATTTCAGGGCCGCCAGGGAAATTTTCGGCATAGTCGAGAATAATCCGCAATTGAAGGCGACAGGCTCCCGCAACATGAACGGCGTTGTGCCACTGGAATCCTTTCGCTATCCGTTTTCATCCATCACTTTCGAAGGAATCGAGATCCGTAACCCGGATATCGAGATCATCAAATACCCGGATTCGGACAACATCGAGTCCGACCTCATTCTCGGCATCGGCGTTCTGCGGCAATTGCATATGTACATCGCCTATGGCGAGAAGATGCTCTATCTCACCCCGGCCGAAGCGCATTAACGCGCGCGCGAAACGCCGGCCACGATCGCTTCGGCTTTGGCGAACAGCGCGGGATCGATCGTGAGCCCGGATGCAGCCGCGTTGTCGTCGAGCTGCTCGGGTCGGCTCGCACCGACGATGGCAGAGGCGACGTTCGGCTCGCGCAATATCCAGGCGAGCGAGAATTGCGCCAGCGAAACGCCTGCCTCCTTGGCGAGCGGTTTCAGCTTCTCCACCGCTTCGAGAATGTTGGGCCGCATCCAGCTTCCGATCGGGCCGCTCATGCTGTCGCTGCCGGCGCGGGACTCCGCAGGCGGCGGCGTGCCGGGCGCGTATTTGCCGGTCAGCACGCCTTGCGCGAGCGGTGACCAGACGATCTGAGACACTTTTAGTTTGCGGCACAGCGGAAACACTTTCTCCTCCGGCCGCCGGTAGAGCAGAGAATATTGCGGCTGGCTGGAGACGAAATGCTCCGCGCCGGGAACGGCGAACGCCTCCTCGATGTGCTGCGGCGACCATTCGCTGAAGCCGATATAGCGCGCCTTGCCGGACCGCACGACGTCGGAAAGCGCCCCCATCGTCTCTTCCAGCGGCGTGTTCGGATCGTAACGATGGCATTGATAGAGATCGACGTGATCGGTCTTGAGCCGCGCCAGAGACGCGTCGATCTGCTTGAGGATTTGCGCGCGCGACAGGCCCTGGTCGTGCTCGCTCATGGGGAAGAACACTTTTGTGGCGAGCACATAGGAGTCGCGGGGGATTCCCGCGAGCGTTTCGCCCAGGAAGGTCTCCGCCGCGCCCCTTCCATAGACGTTCGCCGTGTCGATGAAGTTGACGCCGAGCTCGAAGGCGCGCTTGACGCAGGCTTGTGCCCGCTCGCGCGCCACGCCCACCCCGTAGG
>JBEKLK010000187.1:0-7769 GCA_050010235.1 Rhizomicrobium sp. | reverse complement strand
AAACCTTCTTCGCGACCCGCTTCGGAACGCTTGTCGACAAATTCGGCGTTTCCTGGATGGTCGTCCACCAGAAAACAGCGTGAAATCGGCAAACTTCGGAAGGGCCCTCGCCATGTCAGCCACAACGTCCATGGAGCGCGAGCTCACCATTGTCCGCCTCTTCGATGCGCCGCGCACACTCGTGTTCCGCGCCTGGACAGATCCGAAGATGATGACCCGCTGGTGGGGACCAAAATTTTTCACTGCTCCCATCTGCGAGCTCGACGTGCGGCCCGGCGGCGCGCTCCGGATCGTCATGCGCGGACCCGATGGGGCGGAACATCCCATGAAGGGCACGTTCCTGGAGGTCGCGGCGCCGGAGCGGCTCGTCTTCACCGCAATCGCGGTCGACGCCGCGGGCAATCATCTGCTCGAAGGCCTCACGACCGTCACGTTCGAAGAAGAGAACGGCAAGACCAGGCTCTCCATGCATACGCGCGCGGCGGGCAAGGTTCCGCAGGCGGAATTCATGCTGGGCGGAATGGAGCAGGGCTGGACGGAGAGCATCGACAAACTGGGAGAGCTTCTCGCGCAAGGCTGACAGTCACGGAGAATTGCCATGCAGAAAATCGCAACCTGCCTGTGGTTCGACGACAACGCCGAAGAAGCCGTCAATTTCTACGTCTCGATCATCCGGAATTCGCGGGTCCGGAAAATCTCCCGCTACACCGGCGCGGGACAGGAAGTTCACGGGCGCCCGGAAGGCAGCGTGATGGTCGTCGTTTTCGAACTCGACGACCGGGAATTCATGGCGCTGAACGGCGGCCCGCATTTCAAGTTGACGGAGGCGATTTCACTTCGCGTGAATTGCGAGTCGCAGACGGAAGTCGACACATTGTGGGAGACGCTTTCGGCCGGTGGCGAGAAAAGCCAATGCGGCTGGCTGAAAGATAAATTTGGCCTCTCCTGGCAGATCGTCCCCACCGTGCTGGACGAGATGATGGGCGACAAAGATACGAAGAAAGCCGCCCGCGTCATGACGGCGATGCTGAAGATGCAGAAGCTCGATATCGCCACATTGAAACGGGCGTTCGAACAGGGTTAGGCGATCCCTGCCGACGCCGCCTTCGCGCATCCCACGCCCGCCGCGGCGAAATCGGTCTTTCCGATTTGCGGATGCCTCGAAAACGCTATTGCCCCCTTCGAGTCGGTGTCATATGGGAAATGTCGGCTGAATTGGCTCGCAGCGAAGGGGGCCGCGAATGATTTTCGAACAAGTCGCCACGGGTGGCTGCCAATCCTATCTTGTCGGTTGCCCGAACACGCACATCGCCGCGCTCATCGATCCGGAAATCCGCCAGATCGACCGCTACCTCGCGCTGGCCGCACAGGTCGGCGTACGCATCCACTATGTCATCGACACCCACACCCATGCCGATCATTTCTCGGCCACGAAGCAATTGGGCGAAAAGCTCCACGTCCCCGTGGTGATGCATCGGGAATGTCCGGCGCCTTTCGTGGGGTTCCGGCTCGACGACGGTGAAATGCTGGCATTGGGCGAGTTGCGCCTGCGTGCCATCCACACGCCGGGACACACGCGCGATTCGATGTGCCTGATTGCGGAGGACCGGATTTTCACCGGCGATACGCTGCTGATCGGCGCCACGGGCCGCACCGACCTTCCCGGCGGCGATCCCGACCAATTGTATGACAGCCTGTTCGACAAGGTGCTGAAACTCGACGCGGCTCTCATGGTCTATCCGGCGCATGAGTACAAGGGCCGCTCGCACAGCACGATTGCCGATGAGCTGTCGGGAAATCCGCGCCTGCAAAAGCGGGAGCGGACGGAATTCACCGATATGATGCGGCATCTCAATCTGAACGCGCCCGACCACATGACCGAAGCGCTGCGCACCAATATGAGCGGCGGCAAAACCGTGTTGCAATTGCTCGCCGAAGCCGGCGCGGCGGTGCCGTTCATGGCAACGGCCGAACTGCAAAGCCGGCTTGCGGCCGGCGCGAACGATCTGGTGGTTTTGGATGTGCGCGAGAAGGCCGCCTATGACGGCGGACACATTGCCGGTGCGCGCCATGTGCCGCGCGGGCAACTTGAACTGCGCGTCGACGAAGAGTTCCCGGACCCGACTTTGCGCATCGTCACGTGCTGCGAGTTCGGCAAGATTTCCACGCTCGCCGCGGCGACCTTGCGTGAGCTCGGCTTTCTGCGTGCGGCGGCGCTCGATGGCGGCATCAAAGCCTGGCGTGAGGGCGGCTTGCCGTTGGAGCGGAGTTAAGCGCCGCCCTTATGGCAACGCCGATTCTGCAGGGTCTGGTTCGTTAAGAACATACCAAGAACATTTTCTTTGACTCTGTTCCGCGATGGCGTTAGCACTTTCATCCGTCCTGGCGATTATCGTGGGCGGACGAGACCCCATATAACGGCCATGAGCGACATTTCCCGCCAGATCTGGGACATGAAATACCGGCTGAAGGCGGCCGACGGGACGCCTGTCGATCGCGACATGGCCGACACCTGGGCGCGCGTGGCGCTGGCGGCGGCCCGGGCCGAGGCGCCGGAAAAGCGCCGCGAATGGGCGCTCGCCTTCGCGCAAGCCCTGGCCGGGCACCAGTTCCTTCCGGCCGGCCGAATCCTCGCCGGCGCAGGCACCGATCGCAACGTCACGCTGTTCAATTGCTATGTGATGGGCGCGGTCCCCGACGACATGGGCGGCATTTTCGCGAGCCTTCGCGAAGCGGCCCTCACGATGCAGCAGGGCGGCGGCATCGGCTACGATTTCTCCACCTTGCGGCCCAGGGGTGCGCCGGTAAAAGGCGTGGGCGCGGATGCATCCGGCCCGGTCTCGTTCATGGAAGTGTGGGACGCGATGTGCCGCACCATCATGTCGGCCGGTTCGCGGCGCGGCGCGATGATGGCGACGCTGGCCTGCGATCATCCCGACATCGAAGCGTTCATCGACGCGAAGCGCACGCCGGGCCGGCTGGCGATGTTCAACCTGTCCGTGCTTGCAAGCGATGCGTTCATTGCGGCCGTGAAAGCCGACGGGCCGTGGGATCTCAAATTCGGCGGCAAGATCTACAAGACGGTCGAAGCGCGCGATCTGTGGGATCGCATCATGCGCGCGACCTATGAATATGCCGAGCCCGGCGTCATCTTCATCGACCGCATCAACGCAGAAAACAACCTCGCCTATTGCGAGACGATCCACGCAACGAATCCGTGTCTCACGGCAGACAGCTGGATCATGACCGGCGATGGGCCGCGGCAGATTTCCGAATTGATCGGCAAGCCGTTCGAAGCGATTGCGGATGGCAAATCCTGGCCCAGCGACGGGCGCGGGTTCTTTTCGCGGGGCGAAAAGCCGGTCGCAAAAATTTCGACGCGCGAAGGATATGCATTGCGCGCGACGACCGACCATCTTGTCCGCCGCGTCACGCGCCGCACGCGTTGGACGAAGGACTGGGAATGGGTCGAGGCGGGCTCGCTGCTGACCGGCGACGAGATTGTCCTTCACGATCATCGCAACGCTCCAAGCTGGGGCGATGCCGGGAGTTCCATACGCGACGATTCCGAGGGTTATCTGCTGGGCCTTCTGATCGGTGACGGCGTGTTGAAAGCCGACAAAGCGGTTCTGTCCCTCTGGCCGGGCCGGCGCGTCGTCAATGGCGAAGACGAACGTCCGGGTGTTCGCGGCATCATGGATGCCGCGTTCTCGGCGGCGCAAATCCTTCCGCATCGTTCGGATTTTGCGGGCTGGATCGAGGTTCCGGGCCGCAGCGAATACCGGCTTTCGCTGGCGACGCTGAAGTCGCTTGCGCATGATCACGGTCTTGCGCCACGAGCCAAGAAAATCACGGCGGCGATGGAGCGCAGATCGGCCGCTTTTCATTGCGGTTTCCTGCGGGGGCTGTTCGACGCGGATGGAAGCGTTCAGGGCAACCAGAGCAAAGGCGTCAGCGTCAGGCTCGCCCAAAGCGATCTCGAAACTCTCCACTCCGCACAGCGAATGCTCCTCAGGCTGGGAATCGCGAGCTCCATCTATCGTGAGCGCCGGCCGGAAGGTTTCAGCACCCTCCCGGACGGCAAAGGCGGCTCGAAGGCCTATCCCGTGCGCGCGCAGCACGAATTGGTCGTCGCCGGCGACAATCTGAAGTTTTATGCCGAGCGCGTGGGATTCGCGGACACGGACAAGTCCGGGCGGCTGTCGGCTGCTCTTTTGAACTATCGCCGCTCGCTCAATCGCGAACCGTTCTGCGCCACGGTCGAAAGCGTGACGGAAGACGGATGCGCAGAGGTGTTCGACGCGGGCGTTCCGGGACTGAATGCCTTCGACGCCAATGGCATCTGGGCCCACAATTGCGGCGAACAGCCCCTCCCTCCTTACGGCGCCTGCCTGCTCGGTTCGATCAATCTTGCCGCGCTCGTCCGGCATCCGTTCGAAGACAATGCGACGCTCGACGAGGACGAACTGGCGCGTCTCGTGCGCATCGCGGTGCGTTTCCTCGACAATGTGATCGACGTGTCGCGATTCCCGCTGCCCGAGCAGCGCGCCGAAGCATTTGCCAAGCGCCGGCTGGGACTGGGCGTGACGGGACTTGCCGATGCGCTCATATTCTGCCGCGCACGTTACGGTTCGCCGGAGAGCATCGCGCTGATCGACCGCTGGCTGTCGAAGCTGTCTCTCGCGGCCTATGCCGCGTCGGCCGAGATCGCCGAAGAGAAAGGCGCGTTCCCGCTTTTCGACCGCGAAGAATATCTGGCGCGACCGAATATCGCGAAGCTGCCGGACGATCTGCGCGAGCGCATTGCCGCGCACGGCATCCGCAATGCCCTGGTCACCTCCATCGCGCCGACCGGCACGATCTCCCTCTTCGCCGGCAATGTGTCCAGCGGCATCGAACCCGTCTTCGCCTATTCCTATTCGCGCAAAATGCTGCTCGACGACGGAACGCGCCGCGAGGAACCCGTCGCCGATTTCGCCTATCGGCGCTTTCGAGAAATCTTCGGCGAGGAAGCGGTCTTGCCGGACTATTTCGTCAATGCACAGACACTTATGCCGGAAGACCATCTGGCCGTGCAGGCCGCTGCGCAACGGCATATCGACAGCTCGATCTCCAAGACGATCAATGTTCCGGCAGCCATCTCCTTCGAGGCGTTCAAGGACATTTACCTGAATGCCTACGAGTCCGGCTGCAAGGGCTGCACGACCTATCGGCCGAACGACGTGACGGGATCGGTGCTGGACGCGGCCACCGCGCCAGAGCCCGCCTCGATCGAACAGATTTCCGGCGACGATCAGCCGCCGCTCTCCACGCCGGCGCGCGTACGCGAGGCTTCCGGCGGCGTCGTATACATGACGGCCCCGCTCGACCGTCCGGAAGTGCTGCTGGGCCAGACCTACAAAATCAAATGGCCGGACTCCGATCACGCCTTCTACATCACCGTCAACGACATCGAGAAGGACGGCCGCCGCCGTCCGTTCGAGATCTTCATCAACTCGAAAAACATGGCGGCCTATGCCTGGACGCTCGCGCTCACGCGCATGATCAGCGCCGTATTCCGCCGCGGCGGCGATGTGTCCTTCGTGGTGGACGAGCTCAAGGCCGTGTTCGATCCGCGCGGCGGCCAATGGATGGAAGGCCGCTATGTGCCTTCGCTCCTGGCCGCGATCGGCGAATTGATCGAGCGCCATCTGGTCGCCATCGGGTTCATGAACCCGCGCGAGAAGCTCGATCTGCCGCCGGAAATCCGCGCCATCGCCATGGCGGCCGGCGAAGGAAGCCGGGGGCGGCCCTGCCCCCGTTGCGGCAGCCCGAGCCTCGTGCAGCTCGAAGGCTGCGACACTTGCGTCTCCTGCGGGTTCTCGCGCTGCGGGTAAAGTGGCGCGCATGCGCTATTCCAGCCGTTTCTTCCTCTATGCCCCGTTCCTGATGTTCGTGTCGCTGGCCGGCGCGGTGATGATCTATTGGTGGATCGCGGCCACGGCGCTCGACAAGCAGCTCGATGCCGACAACGGCCGCGAAATTGTTCCGGGTGTGAAACTGACCTTCGCCGCGAAGAAAATCGCCGGCTTCCCGTTCCGGCTCGACACGATATTGGACGGCCTCAAGATCGAGATCGCGACCACGCAGGGCCCGCTCATCTGGCGCACGGAGCATTTTGCGTCGCATGCGCTCAATTATGGACGCGACCAGTCCGTCTATGAGGCAGCCGGCCGGCAGGAGGTTTCCTGGCGCGACGACGACGGCGTGCAGCACGATTTCGTATTCGTACCCGGTTGGCTGCGTGCGAGTTCGATTGCCGCGAAGGGGATGCTCACGCGCTTCGATCTCGACATTGTCGAAATCGCTTCGCCCGATCTCGGAGCCGGGCGCATCCAGCTTCATATGCGCCGCGATCCCGCAAGCGATGCGCTCGATATCGCGGCCAGCGGCGACACGATCAGGCTTGCGCCCGATCTGCAGGCCGGCTTCGGCGACACGATCTCCCATCTGCTGCTCGCAGGAAAGCTCGTACCGGGACATCCCTTCGCGTCGCTGCTGGCAGGCCGTTCCGACTGGCGGCGCGCGACGGACGACTGGCGCGTCCATGGCGGCGTTCTCTCCGTCGATCAATTCGACATCAAGTGGAACAAACTCGCCGCAAAATGCCGCGGCTCGTTGGTGCTGGATCCGTCTCACCGTCTGAATGGCACAATTACACTCGACATGAGCGGTGGCGAAAATTTGAACGCCAACGCCACGGGCAAGCTCGCCCATGCGCTCGCCAACCTTGCGGCGCGGAACGCCGCGGACGGAACGTTGGCCGCGTCCCTCACATTCAAGCAGGGGTTTGCGCTTGCGGGGGACCAGCCGGCCGGATATCTGGGCCCGCTTTACTGAAAATTGTCACCAATTGTCGCTGGCATAAAATTGTCGGCGCTGCGACACAGTTTAGTCACAAACCGCAACTATTCGGCGCGCCCCTTGGGCAAACGCCTGCGCGCAACGCGTGGCCATGGATTCCGAGATGCCTCAGCCAGACTCCCAGACAGGTGCAGGCCACGCTGCCCCGACGCGCTCGGAGCGGAGTCGCGAATTCGAGACCTTCTGGCGCGGCCTCCCGAAGGACGGCCTGATCCCCCATCGTCGCGACGTAAAACCGGCACGCGCGGCCGCGCTGCTGCGCGATATGGTGATGCTGGAAGTCCGGCTCAATGAAGAACCTTCTATGCGCATCCGTCTCGTCGGTAGTTCGATCCAGGAGCGCATCCAGAACGACATCACCGGCCGCGACTATCTCGATTTCCGGCCTGCCGAATATCGGGCGGATACGCTCGATGCGGCCCGCCGGATGCTCAGCCAGCCTTGCGGGCTGTGGCAGGTGATGGCGATGCACTATGAGCGGGGCTTTGCGCAGAATTTCGAACTGACCGCATTCCCGTTGTTGGGCGACGACGCCGATGTGCCGCTCATATTCGGACTCATGAATCCGGCGGGCGGGCTTGTGAGGGCGCGCTCGTCGAGCGGCAATCCGATCGTGACCGACACGGCAACGATTTTCGAGTTCATCGATATCGGCGCTGGAAAATCCAATCCGCCGTTGTGAGGCGCCGCAACGCCGATTCGTTCTTGAAATACAAAGCCGTCGCACGCTCCACGATATAAAAGGTTCGCCGCGGAGCCACGGAGAACGGGGAGAAGAAACGATTTGCGCGCGAAGGCGCGCAAAAACCTTCTCCGTGATCTCCGTGGCTCCGTGGTGCATTCTTCTTTTTTGTCGCCACAACGAG
>JBEKLK010000186.1:0-7065 GCA_050010235.1 Rhizomicrobium sp. | reverse complement strand
CGATCACCCAGGCATTGGAGCCTTGCGCCTGCGCGGCAGGCTCGACGACAAAGGCCGTCGCCACGTCGCCGAAGATGAAATGGCTGTCCCGGTCGCGGAAATTGAGATGTCCGGTGCAGATCTCCGGATTGCAGACCAGGATCGCGCGCGCGTGGCCGGCCGCGATCATATCGGCTGCTGCCTGCAAGCCGAACGTGGCCGACGAGCAGGCGACATTCATGTCGAAGGCGAACCCGTCGATGCCCAGCGCGTCCTGCACTTCGACTGCCATGGCCGGATAGGCGCGCTGGAGATTGGAGCAGGCGACGAGCACGCCGTTGATATCGGCGACGTTGCGATCGGCCGCCTTGAGCGCGTCGCGCGCAGCCGTCACCGCCATCTCGGCCAGGATCGACAGCTTTTCGTTCGGACGCTCGGGAATGCGGGGACACATGATTTCGGGATCGAGAATGCCCGCCTTATCCATCACATAGCGGTTCTCGATGCCCGAGGCCTTGGTGACGAAATCCGTGCTCGATTCCTGAAGCGCCGTCACCTTGCCTTCGGCGATGGCCTGCGCATGCGCCTTGTTGTGGCGGCGGACATATTCGTTGAACGTCGCGACCAGTTCGTCGTTGGAGATCGAGGCGGCCGGCGTGAAAAGCCCGGTTCCGCTTAAAGCCATCGCTGCCATCGGCGCGTTTCCCTTCGATTTTCGGACAGGCTGTCGCAGGGGCCTCGCAAACGCAAGCGCCTGTGCAATCCGGCTCTTGGCCGGGGCACAGCGCCCGCGTATGGAGAAGTCATGTCCGACAGAGATACCGCATTGGTGCTGTTTTCGGGCGGGCAGGATTCGACCACCTGTCTGGCCTGGGCGCTCGACCGTTTCGGAAACGTCGAGACGGTCGGCTTCGACTACGGCCAGCGCCATGCGAGCGAGCTGGTCGCGCGACCGCGCGTGCTCGCATTGATGCGCGAAAAATTTCCGGATTGGCGCGACAGGATCGGCGCCGATCATGTGCTGTCGCTCGACGTGCTGAAGCAGATCGGCGGCAGCGCGCTGACCGATGCGATGACGATCGAAATGGGCGACAACGGATTGCCGACGAGTTTCGTGCCCGGCCGCAACATCCTGTTTCTGACCGCGGCGGCTGCACTCGCCTATCGCCGCGGCTCGCGCAATCTGGTGGGCGGCATGTGCGAGACGGATTATTCCGGCTATCCCGATTGCCGCGACGACACGATCAAGGCGACCGCGCGCGCGCTGTCGCTGGGGATGGACGCGCATTTCACCATCCACACGCCATTGATGCGGCTCGACAAGGCTGCGACCTGGTCCATGGCGGAAGCGCTGGGTGGCAAGGCGCTCGTCGAACTGATCGTCGAAGAGACCGTCACCTGCTACGAAGGCGACCGCGAGCATCGCCACGATTGGGGCTTCGGCTGCGGCGTGTGCCCCGCCTGCGAGCTGCGCGCAAGAGGCTATGAGCGCTTCGCTGCGAAATGAGCTACGCGGTCAAGGAAATCTATTACACGCTGCAGGGCGAAGGTGCGCAGACGGGCAGGGCAGCCGTGTTTCTCCGTTTCGCGGGCTGCAATCTGTGGAGCGGGCTGGAGCGAGATCGTGCCCGCGCCGTGTGCAAATTCTGCGACACGGATTTTGTCGGCGTCGACGGGCCTGGCGGAGGCAGATTCGCGAATGCCGACGCGCTGGCCGCGGCGGTCGCATCACAATGGCCGCGAGACTTGCGCGCGCGGCCTTACGTCGTCTGCACTGGCGGGGAGCCCCTGCTGCAACTGGACGAAGCGGCGATCGCGGCGCTCCACGGCCAGGGCTTCGAAGTCGCCATCGAAACCAACGGCACGCTGTTGCCGCCGCCGGGCATCGACTGGATCTGCGTCAGTCCCAAAGCCGATGCAGAGCTCAATCTCAAACAAGGCCAGGAATTGAAGCTGGTGTTCCCGCAAATTAACGGCGCACCCGAACTCTTCGCCGGCCTGATGTTCGATCACTTCTTCCTGCAGCCCATGGATGGCCCCGATCGCGAAGCGAACACGAAGCTTGCCACGGATTATTGCCTCGCCCATCCGCAATGGCGGCTGAGTTTGCAAACGCACAAACTGATCGGGATTCCGTAATACTCTTGTCCACCCGCCACTTGAGGGCGGGTCGAAAAATTCGGAGGCGCGAGCCGAAGAATTTTTCGGGGCGGGGTGCAGCTTCAACAATACCCCGCCCCGAAATTCTCTTTTCGCTGTTGCTCAAAGATAATTTCGACCCGCCCTCAAGGGGCGGGTGGGAAAAATCGGATCGCCGAAAGCCGCAACTACTCTATCGTCGTCTCCTCGATCGCATCGCTATGACCCGGCAGGCGGATCAAAGTGCCGTCGCGGCCCAGCAGCCAGCCATCGGGCCGCACGGCCGAGACACCGCGCAGGAAGGCGCGTTCGGCGAGAAAGTTCGGCAGCGGCGGATTGATGTGCGTGAAGACGAGCAGCTTCGCGCCCGCCAGATTGGCGATGCGGGCCGCTTGCACCGGCGTCGTATGATAATCCGGGATGTCGTGCATGATCTTGGCCGGGCGCGGATGGCCTGCCGCGCTCAGCACCGCGCCCAGAATGCCTACCAGCTCGTTCGATTGCGCTTCGTGCACCAGCACGTCGCTGCCGCGCGCTGCCACTGCCAGCGGCTTGTAGTAAGACGTGTCGCCGCTGATCGTCACGCTGCGGCCGTCGAAATCGAAGCGGTAGCCGTAAGCCGGCTTGACCGGATCGTGATGCACCTTGATCGCAGTCACCTTCAACCCGGCGGTATCGAACACGGGCGCCGTCGCCCCGTTCATCGGGATCGGAACGGCGACCATGTCGACGTCCTCGCGCGGCAGGAATTTCTCGCCGTGATGCAGCGTGCGGTAGTCGGCATCGTGGGAATAAGCCTGGTTGAATCCCGCGACCACGTCTTCGACGCCGGGTGGTCCGTAGACCTTCAACGGCGTGCGGCGGCCCGCGCCCCAGGTCTGCAGGCGCAGCTCGCCCAGCTCGGCGATATGATCGGAGTGGAAATGGGTGAGGAACACGCCGTCGACTTTCTCCAGCGGCACGCGCCACAGCAGCAGGTTGCGCACCGAGCTGAGTCCGCTGTCGACGACATAAAGCCGGTCGCCGGCCGCGATCAGCGCGCAGCCGCTGGCGCGTCTGGAATCGGGAAGTGGTGAGCCCGTGCCGCACAACAGGACGGAAAGTTCGCCCGGCTCGGCCACTTGCAGCATCGGACGGCCGATAAGCTGCTGCGCCATCTTGCGATAAACCCAGACATCGACATCGGGCGACAACGTCGCAAGCCACGCGCCGGCCAGCAGGGCCGCGATTGCGGCCGCCGCGATGAGAATGCCTTTCCGCATGATGTTCAGACCTTCCGGCGCTCGCGCAGCCCGTTCTTCTTCAACCGCCACAGCAGCACATCGAGACGATCCTGGCCGAAGAACGGCTCGCCTTCGAACACCATGGTTGGCACGCCCCAATGGCCGGCCGCTTCATGCGCCTTCTGATTTTCCTGGATGATCGCTTCGTATTTGTCGGGATCGGCGGAGATTTTCGCGTCGAGTACTGCGAGGTTCACGCCGGCACGCGCGGCCGCCTGCGCCAGATGATCGCCCTGGTGCCAGTTGTCGACCTCGCCGGACCAGATGGTACGGCTGACTTCGTTGAGAAACGGCAGGCCGCGTCCGATCTCCGCCGCGGCACAGCCCAGTCGCGTCAGGCGATGGATGTATGGCTGGTTTGGCGTCGCCGCGCGGGTGGACGGATCGACCACCACAGGATCGGGGCGAGGCCAGCGATAGGGGAGGCCCAGCATTTCACTGATGCGGAACGTGTCGCGCCTCAGATAGGCGATCCACAGCGGCTTGACGCGCGAAAAGAATTCGCCGGACCGCACGGCCAGCGGATAGACCGGCCGCACGTTGATGGTCAGGTCGTAATCGCGTTCCATCTCCACCAGCCGCGGCGTGGCCAGATAGGAATAGGGGCTCCGGAACGACCAGAAGAGATCGACGGTCAACGTTCTGGAGAGCGTCATGGCGTGCTCGCGAAATAGGCGACGCAGGCATTGCCCAGTTCGGCAATGGCGCGCGCGTCGTCGATGTGGGTGGGAGCTTGCCTGTTGAGCACGCCCACGATCAGGAAGCCGTAGATCATCTGCGTCATCACGCGAATCTTGAGGGCCGCGCGCTTCATCTTCAATGCCGTTTCAAGCGCAATCGCAAGTTCGTCGCGAAACGTGAAGATCGTGCCCATTGCGTGGGGATGATCGAGGCCGCGCTCCACGATGGCGCGGAGCAAGCCCTTGTGGCGGCTGAGATTGCCGGCGCTCGCGGTGACGAAGATGCGGATGATGGCGGCAGGTGCGAGCCCTCCGGAATTTTCCAGCAGACGGGCAACGCCGTCGCGTGCTTCATCGGTGAAAGCTTCGGCGATGGCCGAGAACAGCGCGTCCTTGTCCTTGAAGCGGAAATAGACCGCGCCCACGGAGCAGCCCGCCACTTCGGCGATATCCGACAGCCGGGCGCCGTCATAGCCTTTTTCGGCGAACACCTCTTCGGCCGCGGCCAGGATGCGCGCGCGCGTGGCGCGGCTGCGCGCCTGCTGCGCGGGAAGCGCCCATTTTTCGCCCGGCGATGCGGTCTTGCGGCTTGAGGTCGGCATGTGCTAAATCTGAATTGCAATTCAGATATAGACGGGTCCGCCGAACCCGTCAATGAGAGGGTGGAAAATGAAGAACTCAGTCGTGCCAAGTCCGGAACAGATCGGGGCGCTTGTGGAACGGGGTCCGGAAGGTCCGATCGTCATGGTCAATCTGCTCAAATATCGCGCGCTCGCGAACTATCCCGACGACAAGCCTGAATCGAAGGAGAAGATCAGCGGCCAGGATGCCTATCGACGCTATGGCGCGGTCGCGCTCAAGGCGCTCGGCGAAGCGGGCGGCCGCATCGTGTGGGGCGGGGCGCAGAGCCTCGTTTTCATCGGCGGCCCGGAGCAGGAATGGGATGAAGTAATCTGCGTGCGCTATCCCTCGCGCCAGGCATTTCTCGGAATGATTTCGCGCCCCGATTATCTCGCCGGCACCTATCACCGCGATGCGGGCCTCGAACGCACGGGCCTGTTGTGCTGCTCCGCAGGAACCGCCGCATGAGCACCTATACGATCTATGGCGGGCTCGGCTCGCCCTATTCGATGAAGATGCGCGCGATCCTGCGCTACCGCCGGCTGCCCTATGTCTGGCGGCAGATGGAAATGGGCGACGATCGCGTATTCAAAAATGTGAAGGCGCCCGTCATTCCCGTCATCCAATATCCCGACGGCAGCTGGCACAACGATTCCACGCCGATGATCTTCGAGCTCGAGCGGTTGCATCGCGAGCGTTCGATCGTACCGGCCGATCCCGCGCAGGCGTTTCTCGCCTACCTGCTGGAGGATTTTGCGGACGAATGGGGCACCAAGGCGATGTTCCATTATCGCTGGTATCGCGAACGCGATCAGAAACAGATGAGCGAATGGCTGGCCTTCGACCGGCTGAAGGGTCACGGCCGCAAAGCCGTGCTCGATGCGGCGGCCATGTTCCGTGCCCGCCAGGTGGGGCGCATGGCGCTTGTCGGCTGTACGCCGGAGAACGCGCCCCTGATCGAGGAAACCGCGCGCGCGATCCTCGCGCTGTTCGAGGCGCAGGTGACGGAAGAATGCTATCTGTTCGGCACGCGGCCTTCACTCGCCGATTTCGGCTGGTCCGGGCAATTGTCGCAACTGGCGACCGATCCGACCCCCAACGATCTGATGCGCGCCGAATTTCCGTTCACCTATCGCTGGCTGATGAATCTCGACGATACCTCCGGCGTCGACGGCGCGTGGCGCGAGCCTTATGCGGCACTGCCGCCCGCGGTCACCGGCCTGCTCAAGCTCGCGGGGGAACTCTATTTTCCGTTTCTGCGGGCCAATGCGGCGGCCATCGCCAAGGGTGCCGAGACTTTCAGCGTTACCTTGCTGGGCAAGCCCTATTCGCAAGGCGCGTTCAAATACCAGGCGAAGTGTCTGGCGGAGCTGCGCGCCGCATACGCGAAGCTCGATGCCGCGGCGCGCGCCCGGCTCGAACCCGTTCTCGCGACGGCGGGTTGTCTCGCGCCGCTTCAGGAGCATTGATCATGGGCCGCAAGATTTTATTCATCACCACGGATCAGCAGCGTTACGATTCGCTGGGCTGCAACGGCAACCGCATCTGCAAGACGCCGGCAATCGACGCGCTGGCGAAAGACGGCATCAACTACGCGCGCGCCTACAACCAGAACACCGTCTGCATGCCCGCGCGCTCGACCATGCTGACGGGGCAATATGTGCGCACCCATGGCGTGTTCGCGAACGGCGTACCGCTGCCCGAAAGTGCGCCCAGCGTCGCGCAATATCTGAAGGACAAGGCGGGTTACAAAACCGCGCTGATCGGCAAGGCGCATTTCGAGCCCGGCTTCGACATGGCCGGAAAATGGCGCGAGAACCGCCGTCAGATGGAAGGCGATTTCGGCCCGTGGCGCGGCTTCGACTATGCGATCCATGCCATGCACATCACGAGCTTTCGGGGGAGTCCCGCCGGCCATTACGGCCGCTGGATGCAGAAGAACCATCCGGAATGTTTCAACACCTCCGCGCCGCTCCTGAATGCGTCGCCCGGCGGCGACACCGGCGCACCGGAGACTTCGAACAATCCCGTGCCGCGCGCGTTCTATCACACCGACTGGCTGGCCGATCTCGCGGTCGAATGGCTGAACAAGCTCGATCCCGACGAGGACTGGTTCCTGTGGCTCAGCTTTCCCGATCCGCACCATCCCTGGGATCCGCCGGCATCCGAGAACACGCGCTGCGACTGGCGCGACCTGCCTTTGCCGGAAGGCTTTCCGGGCACGCCGGAGAAAATCCGCGACGTGCTGGCGCAGAAGCCCGCGCATTGGCTCGCCTATTACGACGGCAAATTCGCCAATGTCGAAGGCGGTCCGATGAACTTCAGGCCGCAGCAGCTCTCGCCCGACAACATCCGCGAGATCA